>CAYNAM010000054.1:0-16711 GCA_964395065.1 uncultured Ventosimonas sp. | reverse complement strand
ATAACGAATGTTTTCCATTTTCCCTCTGCCTATTGCTTGTTAGTGATTAATCTTCGCGATAACGTCTTAGTTTTAAAGGTTTACCTGCTACGCGAGTTTCTTTTAACTTAGATAAAATACCATCTAAACCTTTTTCTGGTAGTTCAACTAAGCTAAAGCTATCACGAATGGTGATCTTACCAATTTGCTCTTTATTAATGCCAGCTTCATTGAGGATGGCACCTAATAAGTTCTTAGCCGCAACACCATCTAAACTGCCAACGGGAGTACGACAACGTACTTTTCCTTCTGAGACTCTATCATTACCGCTGTCTCTTCTGTTGCTGCGCTCACCGCGTTCTTTTCTCTCACCACGTGGGCTGCGTTCGCTTCTTTCTCCACGTTCTTTTCTTTCTCCACGTTCTTTTCTTTCGCCGCGGCCTCTGCGTTCTCTAGGCTCTCTACTGTCTGGCTTACTACTAACCGGCGTTAGTTTTGGCTCAGTTTTTTCGATTTCTTCAACGGTGATAGGGCGACGGCTACTTGCACGACGTAATAGGGCTACCGCTAAATCTTCTAGAGAGCAGTCTAAATCACCTTGCAATTGTTTAACCAATGCAAGGTAATTCTCTTGATTTTTTTGAGGTACCGCAAATGGTTGTAAGTTTTTAGTAAGACGCTTAATTCTTGAGGCTAAAATACTTTGAGCATCAGGTAGGTTTGCTTCGCTCACTTCTTGTTTGGTGACTCGCTCAATGGTTTGTAGCATACGGCGTTCACGTGGTGTTACGAGTAGCAATGCCTTTCCGGTACGTCCTGCACGGCCTGTACGACCAATACGGTGTACATAAGATTCAGGGTCATAAGGCATATCAACGTTGAAAACATGGGTGATACGAGGTACGTCAAGTCCACGTGCTGCAACGTCTGTTGCTACAACAATATCAAGGCGACCATCTTTTAATGACTCGATCACTTTTTCACGTTGGTTTTGAGCAATGTCACCATTGAGTGCTGCTACGCGATAACCTTTGATTTCTAATTCTGTGGCTAAATCAAGGGTTGCTTGTTTAGTTCGAACAAATGCAATCACTGCATCGAAGTCTTCTACTTCTAATAAGCGAAGGACAGCGAGGTTCTTTTGGTCAGGATGAACCATTAAATAGCTTTGTTCAATACGTTCAACCGTTTGAGTTTTGGTAGCAATTTTAATGTGTTTTGGCTCATTGAGCTGTTTTTCAGCAATGGCTTTAATTGAAGCCGGTAATGTTGCTGAAAATAAAGCCGTTTGGCGTTTAGCCGGCAGTGTTTTGAAAATGCTTTCAAGGTCATCCATAAAACCAAGTTTTAACATTTCATCGGCTTCATCGAGGACAAGGAATTTAACCTCTGATAGGAAGTTGCTATCACGGCGTAAATGGTCGCAAAGTCTACCAGGTGTTGCTACTAATACTTGTACACCTTGGCGGATAGCTCTTAGCTGCGCACCCATAGGAGCACCACCATAAATGGCGGCCACTTTTACAGTAGGCATTAGTTTAGCGAAACTTTCGAAAGCTTCAGCAACTTGTAACGCTAGCTCTCTTGTAGGTGCTAATACAAGCACTTGGGTGTGACGATTGTTAGGATCGATTTTGCTTAAAATAGGTAATGCAAAGGCAGCAGTTTTGCCTGTCCCTGTTTGTGCTTGGCCAATAATATCTTGGCCTGCTAGTATTTCAGGAATAGCTTTACTTTGTATGGGGGATGGTTCTTCGTAACCAACGGCTGCAATAGCGGCTAAAATACTAGGGTGAATACCAAGCTCAGCAAATGAGTTGTTTTTTTGGGTCATGGAGATGCCTCAATGTGCAATCGCAATTACCCAAGAACTAAGACTGCCTATGCCTAGTTTACTAATAACCCGAGCAGTATAAATGATTGGGATCTGCGAAATTAGAAAAAATAAGATGATGTATAAAATACATCATGAATCGATTTGGCTATATGTTTATAGCGGTCGAATATCATACTTTGTTTTTAAAAAAAATAAAGTAATTTTTTAAAAATAAGTAATAAAATATTATTTTCTTTCTAATAAAATACCTGTTTCGATGTGATGAGTATAAGGAAATTGGTCAAATAATGCGAAACGAGAGATTTTGTGAGTATTTTGTAATTGTTTAATATTTTCTACCAATGTTTCGGGATTGCAAGAGATGTAAAGGATGCGAGGGAAGTATCTGGCCAGTTCGCAAGTATCAGTGTCCATACCTGCTCGAGGAGGGTCAACAAAAATAGTGCCAAAATTGTAGTCATCTAAATTAACATGAGCTAGGCGATTAAAGGGTCGTATTTTATTAAGTGCTTGTGTTAGTTCTTCGGCGGATAGTCTGACTAATGTTATATTATCAATCTGATTATCAGCAATGTTTTGTAATGCTGCTTTGACAGAGGTTTTACTGATTTCGGTAGCTAATACTTTATTGACTCTTGTTGATAACGGTAGGGTAAAGTTGCCGTTTCCACAGTAAAGCTCTAATAAATCATCATTGCGTTGACCTAGTACATTATAAGCCCAGTTTAGCATTTTACTGCAAACAGCTGCATTGGGTTGGGTAAAAGCACCTTCAGGTTGTTGGTAGATAAATTGGCGGTTAGCTACAGTGAATTTTTCAATCACATAGTCATAACCAATCACAATTTTTTGTTTACGTGAGCGACCAATAATATGAATATTAAGCTGTTTAGCCAGTTGTTCGGCTTCGGCTTGCCATTGTTCATCGAGAGGGCGGTGATAGCAGAGAGTGACTATGGTATCGCTTGTTTGAGTCGTTAAAAACTCTATTTGGAACAGGCGGTTTGACAAGACCTCACTGGCTTGCCATGCTGCCTTTAAGTGTGGCATAAGCGCATTGATTTTTTTGTTAGCAATGGGGAAGCTTTCAATAAGTATAGGTGTATGCTTATTACCTGCTTCAAACATGGCGTAATCTAATTGATCACCACTGCGCCATAACCTAAACTCGGTACGCATGCGGTAGTGTTGGTCGGGCGACTCAAACACCTCTAATGCAGGCGCATTAAAAGGAGCTAATAAGTCAGCTAAGTAAGTTTGCTTCTTTTTTAATTGTTCGCTGTAGCGATTTGGATTAAATAATGGTGTATTCATAAGTCATTAGTGTATAAAAGCAAATTTCAAAGCAAACAAAATAGAAAGTACAATTAATGCGGAGTTGACTTGATGCTTGCGCCCTGTTAAGAGCTTAATCACCGTCCAACTAATAAAGCCAAAGGCGATGCCATTGGCAATAGAGTAGGTAAATGGCATGGCGATGGCGGTAATTAAGACAGGGGCAGCTGTTGTTAAATCATCCCAGTCAATTTCAGCAAGTCCTGAGGCCATTAAAATAGCAACAAACATCAGCGCTGGGGCAGTAGCAAACAAGGGGACACTTTCAGCCAAAGGAGAGAAGAAAAGAGCAAAAACAAATAAAATGCCTACCACGCAAGCAGTTAACCCTGTGCGTCCTCCCGCTGCAACGCCAGCTGTTGATTCAACAAAACTGGTAGTAGTTGATGTGCCGAGCAATGAACCAGACATGGCAGCGGTACTATCCGCTAACAACACTCTACCCATGCGAGGGAGATAACCATCTGCGCGCATGAGCCCCGTTTTTTTTGCAACGCCAATTAAGGTGCCAGAGTTATCAAAGAGATCTACAAATAGAAATGAGAAGATAACTACGATCATACCGACTTGGAACGCCCCCGCAATATCTAGTTGTAAGAAGGTAGGTGCGATAGAGGGGGGGAGTGATGCGACTCCTTTAAACGGTGAAATATGGAGGAGAATGCTAATTGCTGTAATAAATAGAATGCTGATAATAACAGCACCAGGTATTTTGCGCGCCTCTAATGCGATGAGTATAAAGAAACCTAAAATAGCCAGTAAAGGTTCTGGTTGAGTAAGATTACCAAGAGTGACGAGCGTTGCTGGGTCAGCGCCAATAATTCCTGCTTTTTGTAAAGCGATAATTGCAAGAAATAAACCAATGCCGGCGGCAATAGCCGAACGTAGCTCTAAGGGGATACTGTTGATAATCCATTCTCTGATTTTGAATAAAGACAGTAAGAAAAAGAGTGTTGCCGAAATAAAAACAGCCCCTAGTGCAACTTGCCAGCTATAGCCCATTGAGTGAACTACAGTGTAAGAGAAAAAGACATTTAGTCCCATTCCTGGTGCAAGGGCTAGAGGGTAGTTAGCAATTAACCCCATAGTGCATGAACCAATAAAAGCGGCCAGGCAGGTAGCAACAAATACGGCTGAGTGATCCATGCCTGCTCCATTGGCATCACTTAAAATATTGGGGTTAATAAAAAGAATATAAGACATCGCTAGAAAGGTGGTGAAGCCAGCAATAACTTCTGTTCTAACGTTTGTATTGTTGGCTTTTAGTTTGAATAACTTCTCTAGCATGCTCTATTCTCTGCTAATTAAATAAAATGATATGGGGGATGAATACAGTCTGTTGTATTAACTATTGGTTAATTGTAATAAACGAGTGACTAGTTTTTTAATGCCAACCGCCACTTCACTGATGTTTTTACCTAACATATAAGCGGGGGTCGTGATTAATTTATTGGCTTTGTCTTCAACAATGTTAGTGGCATCGCAAGATTGGTGGACAGCGCCCATCTTTTCGAGTTCTGCTGCTGTGTTTTCATCGTTACCAATGGTACAAATAACTCCTCGTCCATAAATTTTAGGTGCAAGGTGTGGCGCAATACAAATGAGACCAATAGGTTTTTCAGCATTAGCAAATGACTTTGCTGCGGTTAGGACATCATCATTAACCGAGCAATCTGCTCCCTTGAATGCGAAGTTGGATAGATTTTTAGCAGCGCCGAAACCTCCTGGGATGATAAGCGCATCAAAGTCATCAGCGGTTAATTCTTTAACGTCTTTTATATTACCGCGTGCAATGCGAGCAGACTCAATTAAAACATTACGTGACTCGGTTGATTCTTTTTGAGTGAGGTGGTTAATCACGTGTGCTTGCGCTATATTGGGTGCAAAGCACTGTACTTTTACGCCTTGTTCAGATAAATACAGTAGTGTTAATGTGGCTTCATGGATTTCGCTACCGTCAAATACACCTGATCCTGCAAGGATTACAGCTATTTTCTTCGTGGGCATAATCGTTCCTGCTTTTATATAGGGTTAGTCAGTACTTATTATATAACAAAAATTATCTATTATGATTTGTTGATTAGCAAAAAAATAGCAATAAGCTGTTCCATTTTTATCTATTGTTTTCTAATTTTATGAGAATATTATAGTAAAAAATGAAAATATAGAGGGTTGTATGGTAACGAAAGTATTGCACAGAGCTATTGATAGGGGGCATGTTAAACATAATTGGCTCGATACTTATCATAGCTTTAGTTTTGCACAGTATTTTGATCCTAAAAAAAATAATTTTGGTGCATTAAGAGTCATTAATGATGATGTGATCGCTTCTGGAAAAGGATTTGGAATGCACCCACACCAAAATATGGAGATTATTACGATTCCTCTATCAGGTGCTTTAGCGCATGAAGATAGTATGGGGAACAGCTCTATTATTCGTGTCGGAGAGGTGCAAGTCATGAGTGCGGGAACGGGAATTTATCACAGTGAATATAATGCGAGTCAAGAGCAAGTAGTCAAGCTCTTGCAGATTTGGATATTTCCTAATAAAGAAGATGTAGAGCCGCGTTATCAGCAGATTGCATTTGATGAGTCGATGTTGAATGAGCTCCAACAAATAGTTTCCCCTAATGTGGATGATGCAGGTGCTTGGATACATCAACAAGCATGGCTATTATTAGGTAAATTTGACCAGAAAACGGTAATAGATTATGTTTTACATCATAAAAGAAATGGTTTGTATGTTTTTGTTATTGAAGGGAACGTGGTTTTAGATGACCTTGTTCTATCAAGTAAAGACGCATTAGGAATAGAGAATCAATCGACTGTAAAAATATTCGCACAGGAAGGGGCTAGGATTTTACTCATAGAAGTTCCTATGCATCACGCATAATGGATAGATGCTTTATTAATTTGCTTCTTTACGGCTTTTAAAGAAACGATATAACCAAAAGAGTAAAGCCCCCACAACAATCGTGGCTAAGAAAATAAGCTCATAGTCTTTGAGATAGCTAAGTACGATACTGCCGAAGTAATAAGATGCGCCCCCCAGCACAATTGACCAAATAATAGCGCCAATCGCATTTAAAATCATATATCGTTTAGGAGGGTAGCCTGAAATACCAATAGCAACAGGCATAATGGTTCTTAGGCCATACATGAATCTAAAAGTAAGCACCCATAGGTCAGGATTCTTTTTTAAATAAATAAGGGCTTTATCGGCAGATTTTTGCCATTTGGGGCGTTTTTGTAAAATAGCAATGCCATAGTGGCGGCCTAGAAAGTACCAAAGTTGATCGCCAAAATAGCTACCAATAAAAGCAACAATAATTACCATTTTGAGGTCTAGGTAATCATGTGCAGCAGCTATGCCTGCGAGTATTAGAATGGTTTCCCCTTCTAAAAAGGTACCTATAAATAATGCAAAATAGCCATACTCATTTAACAAATGTTCCATTATATAATCTAACTTCAAACAGTAATTAATTTATAACTTAATAGTATATACAAAAAAGCAGTATGGTACTGTATCTTAAATCGTGACAAAATCTATTAACGAACTAATAAAGTATTTAGAAATACTTTATTGCCTAGCAAGAGCAAGGCGTTGCGGTAAAATGGCTTGTGTTTATTATTTATTAATCTACTTGATAGAGAGCAATTTTTGTTTTAGGAGGTAATGTGTTTTCTTATTCTAATCGTTTGTTCCCCGCTACTAGATTGCGTCGAAATCGTGTGGATGACTTTTCAAGAAAGTTGGTTTGTGAGAGTCAACTTACGGTCAATGATTTTATTTTGCCTGTTTTTGTGGTTGAAGGTAAAAAACAGCGAGTTGATATTCCTTCTATGCCAGGTGTACAAAGATTATCAATTGATGAGTTGTTGAAAGAGGTTGAAGAGTTGGTGGGCTTAGGTATTCCGGCAATTGATATCTTTCCTGTTATTGAACCCTCTTTAAAAACAATAGATGGTCGTGAAGCTTGGAATTCAAACGGTTTAGTGCAGCGAACAATTCGTGCTGTGAGAGAGCATATTCCTGAGATGGGGGTAATAACTGATGTGGCGTTAGATCCTTATACAACTCATGGACAAGACGGGATTATCAATGATGAAGGCTATGTTATTAATGATGAAACTGTGGGGGCACTCGTCAAGCAAAGCCTATCTCATGCAGAGGCAGGCGCTCATATTATTTCTCCTTCTGATATGATGGATGGACGTATTCAAGCAATTAGAAACGCATTTGAGGAAGATGGTCATCATACTGTAAGATTAATGGCGTATTCTGCTAAATACGCTAGTGTTTATTATGGGCCTTTTCGAGATGCAGTCGGTTCAAGTAGTCAATTAGGGAAGTCAAATAAGTTTAACTATCAGATGGATCCAGCAAATGCGGATGAGGCTTTACATGAAATAGCGCTTGATTTAGCCGAGGGAGCTGATATGGTAATGGTTAAACCAGGTACGCCTTATTTAGACATTGTGTATCGGGTTAAACAAACCTTTAAAGTGCCGACTTTTGTGTATCAAGTTAGTGGGGAATATGCAATGCACATGGCGGCTATTAATAATGGATGGCTTTCAGAAAGTATTATTATGGAAACATTGCTTGGTTTTAAACGTGCTGGTGCGGATGGGATATTATCTTACTTTGCTAAATATGCGGCTGAGCAATTAAAGAATAATTGATTTTTAAAAGGGTTGAAATAGCTATGGCTGTAAAAGATAATAAAAATCAAGAGCTGACAGAAAAGGATGTTATTTCGGTGGTAGATGATGTGGTAGAGCAGACTCCTGCAGAGTTAGAGGATAATCCTATTAGTTTAGATGATTATAGTTTGTACCTTAATCGTGAGTTTTCTCTTCTTGAGTTTAATTCGCGTGTATTAGAGCAGTCTTTAGATGAATCTTATCCATTGCTTGAGCGGTTAAAGTTTTTATTGATTTTTTCGGGTAATCTAGATGAGTTTTTTGAGATTCGTGTTTCAGGCCTAAAAAAACAAGTAAAATTTTCTCGTGAGCAAGCAGGCGATGATGGGCTTTTACCTCATCAAGTATTAGAGCGTGTTAATACGGTTGTTCATGATCTTGTGGCGCGACAATACCACATTCTAAATGTGGTGTTATTGCCAGCGTTAGCTGAACAAAATATCCGTTTTATTCGTCGTAGAAATTGGAATACAAAACTTAAAGCATGGGCTCGTAAGTTCTTTAAAGAAGAAATTGAGCCGATTGTGAGCCCTATCGGATTAGACCCTACCCATCCATTTCCACTATTAGTTAATAAAAGTCTTAACTTTATTGTTGAGCTTGAGGGGACGGACTTATTTGGACGTAGCTCAGGACTGGCAATTATTCCAGCGCCAAGGTCGCTACCTAGAATCGTGCGTGTTCCAGAGTCTGTTGGCGGCAGTGGTGATAATTTTGTTTTTTTATCTTCGCTGATTCATGCTTATGCTGATGATCTATTTCAAGGTATGCAGGTGAAAGGGTGTTATCAGTTTAGATTAACCCGTAATGCTGATTTATCTGTTGATGCAGAGGATGTGGACGATTTAGCCAGAGCATTGAAAGGCGAATTGTTTTCAAGGCGTTATGGTGATGCAGTGAGACTGGAGGTTGTCGATGCTTGTCCTGCACATCTAACAGATTATTTGTGCGATCAATTTCATTTACCCAAAAATGAGCTTTATTTAGTGGATGGTCCCGTCAATTTGACACGGCTTTTTCGTATAACCGAGTTAGATGGGCACCCTGAGCTACAACATAAACCTTTTTTATCCATTATTCCTAGAACGCTGCAAAGAAAGAATGATAGTTTCTTTGCCACTTTGTCAAGAACGGATGTTCTTTTATTGCACCCTTTTGAGTCATTTACGCCAGTGATTGATTTTATCAAGCAGGCAGCTAAAGATCCTAATGTATTGGCTATTAAACAAACGCTCTATCGGACAGGTGCCAATTCGGAAGTGGTTGATGGCCTTGTTGAGGCGGCGCGTAATGGTAAAGAAGTAACGGCGGTTATTGAGTTAAGAGCACGTTTTGACGAGGAGTCAAACTTGCAGTTAGCTTCGCGATTACAAGAGGCAGGGGTTATTGTTACCTACGGTGTTGTTAGTTTTAAAACCCATGCGAAAATGTGTTTGATTTTAAGGCGAGAGGGTACTGAACTTAAACGCTATGCACATTTAGGGACAGGTAATTATCATGCTGGTAATGCTAAACTGTATACTGATTATAGTTTGCTAACAGCCGATGTTGCATTGTGTGAAGATATGCATAAGTTGTTTGTTCAGTTAATTGGTATGGGGAAAACGCAGCGAATGAAAAAGTTGCTGTATTCGCCTTTTACACTAAAGAAAAATTTACTGGATATGATTAATCGAGAAGCTGCTATTGCAGCCCATGGGGAGCAAGCTCGGATAATTATCAAAGTGAATGGTCTAACTGATGCGAAGATGATAAAGGCACTTTATAAAGCGAGTCAGGCAGGCGTTAAAATTGATCTTATTGTTCGTGGGAAATGTTGTTTAAGGCCAGGTGTGCCAGGTTTTTCTCAAAACATACAAGTACGTTCTATTATTGGTCGCTTTTTAGAACATAGCCGTGTTTTCTACTTCCTAAATGGCGGAGAAGAAAAGGTTTATTTATCCAGTGCTGATTGGATGGAGCGTAATCTTGATATGCGTGTAGAGACGTGTTTTCCTATTGAGGGTAAAAGGCTTATTTCTCGTGTGAAAAAAGAACTTGAACTTTATTTAAGTGATAATACGCATAGTTGGCTATTGCAAAGTGATGGTAGTTATATTCGATCTAGCCCTTCGGGAAGTCAAATGTCAAGATCAGCCCAGCAAATATTACTTGAACAGCTAACTAAGCCAGTGTATAGCCGTTAAATAATTTGGTGAGAGAGGAGCGTCATAGATGGTTTATTCAATTGTACCGCCACAGCTGTTTTCAACTGAAGATTATGAGAAGTCCTCTGTTAAGCATATGGATCACACTGCATGGAGTTATTTAACAGGAGGCAGTGCCGATGAGATAACTGTTGATAAAAATAAACGAGCTTTTGATGATATACAGCTACAAACACAGGTTTTAAAAGATTTTTCTGGCGCGAATACACGATTGAATCTGTTAGGAAGTAGTTTTCCTTTTCCTATTTTATTAGCCCCTGTTGCATGGCAAAAATTATTTCACCCAGATGGTGAGTTGGCGACTGTACAAGCAGCTTCTGCAATAGGTGCAGGAATGGTTGTTAGTACACAGTCGAGTGTCTTATTAGAAGATGTAGCTGAAAATGCAACGAAACCTTTGTGGTTTCAATTGTATATACAACCAGACCGTATGTTTACAGCAGAATTGGTGAGTCGGGCGGAGCAGGCAGGGTATAAAGCACTGGTTTTAACCGTTGATGCACCTATTTCGGGTGTTCGTAATCGTGAGCAACGTGTTAATTTTCATCTCCCTCAAGGTGTTAGTTCCGTTAACTTAGTGGGTATGAAAAGGCCAGCGGTTCATGGTGCGAATTTGTTAGAGAGCCCTTTGTTTTCAGGGCAGTTGGAAAGTATTCCGACATGGCAAGATATTGAGTGGCTAAAGTCTATTACCTCGCTACCGATCATTGTGAAAGGCATCACTTCGACGATGGATGCTGAAAAGGCTATTACATTAGGTGTCAATGGTTTGGTCGTTTCTAATCATGGTGGACGTGTGTTGGATACACTTCCTTCATCAGTCGAGTTATTACCCCGTATTGCTGAGCAAGTAGCGGGTCGTATCCCTATTTTATTAGACAGCGGTATTCGTCGTGGTACGGATATTTTAAAGGCGTTAGCATTAGGCGCTAGTGCTGTCATGATTGGGCGCCCTTACATCTATGCACTTTCTGTTGCGGGTGCTGTTGGCGTTGTTCACTTATTAAATATATTGCGTGCGGAGTTAGAAGCTGCAATGGTATTAACAGGTTGTCGTACGTTGTATGAAGTTGATCGGTCTGTTTTGTGGATGAACTAGATTTTTGTAAGTGTATGGTAGTCGATTGCGCAGTTAGCAGTTTTATAAAAGCGGTAGTTGTCACGTGCTTTATTTTTTAACAAAGGATCATCAATAACAAACTCGGCTATTCGAGTAAAGTCTTGGTAGTTGTTGGGAGGACTAAAGCTTAAATTGACGAGTAGTATATTGCTTATTAATGTAGTGTCTAATTCTTCACAACCTAAGATAATAGGACTTATTGGGTTTTCTTCCAATAGGTCGTGAGGGATAAAAGCAGTGGGTTGGAATTGCCAAAGTAATTCATTTATTTGTTGACGTTGTGCTGTGTCTTGGCAAAGAATATAAATATTATCTAATTGTCGCCATGCTTTATTGATTAACTTACAGCAAAACAATAAACAATCTGCCATTTGTGTGGTTGGTAAGTTATAAAAATCTACTTTAGGCATGGGGTTTTACCATCAATTTATAATAAAAATGCGGTGTAACCTAACATATTAACCGATATTTTTGAAAACTTCATTAAACAAATTTTCATGGAGCAGGTTGTTTCATTTTTCTGACATGTTATTATTTGAATAATAGAAATTAAGGCATATAATTTGCTTATATTATGAGGTATATGGATTAGGGTATGAAGCCAACCTTAGCACTAAAGATTGGACAACAACTGTCAATGACCCCCCAGTTGCAACAAGCAATTAGGCTTTTGCAATTGTCTACTGTTGATTTACAACAAGAAATTCAAGAAATACTAGAATCTAACTCTATGCTAGAACAGCAGGAACCTGGTGAAGAGTTTGACGATAACAATTTATTAGCTGAAGAGACTATATTAGTTAATCCTTCAAGCCAAGAGATTAGTTTCAAAGATCATGACCATGATAATGAAAATACGATAAGTGCCGACGATAGAAACCAAGTTTCGTCAAATGATGTTATACCTGAAGAATTACCTGTTGATACTAATTGGGATGATATTTATCAAAGTAGTTTACCGGCTTCGCACAATGATTCGGAAGAAGCAGATTTTACGACGTATACCTCGGAGGGGGAAACCTTACAAACTCATTTGTTATGGCAACTTAATGTAGCCCCTTTGACAGATAGAGATAAAACAATTGCTGTCAATATTATTGATTGTATTAATGAGGATGGTTATTTAGAAGAGTCAATCACTGATATTTGTGAGGGGTTGGATGCGTCGCTAGAGGTTGATTCAGATGAAGTCGAAATGATGCTTCATTATATTCAACAGTTTGATCCAGTCGGTATAGGTGCTCGAGATTTAAAAGAATGTCTACTCTTACAGTTAAATAGCTTGTTTATTGATCATCCCTGTTATCAAGGGGCATTAGAGCTTGTGACTAACTGGCTTGATGTTTTAGCGTCGAAAGATTATACCAAGTTGATGCGGTTGACGAAGCTTAAAGAAGAAGAGTTAAGGCAGGTGATAGGTTTAGTACAATGCCTTAATCCTAAGCCAGGTGGTCAGATAGAGTCTAAAGAACCAGAATATGTTGTTCCTGATGTGATTGTTCGTAAAAATAATGATCATTGGGTTGTAGAGCTTAATCAGGAGGCTATGCCTAAGCTTCGTGTTAATGCGCAATATGCAAGTTATGTACAACGTGCTAATAGCTCGTCAGATAATCAATTTTTAAAGAATCAACTGCAAGAGGCTCGTTGGTTTATTAAAAGTCTACAAAGCCGTAATGAAACGTTGATGAAAGTTGCAACACAAATTATTGAACATCAACGTGGTTTTTTAGAATATGGTGAGGAAGCCATGAAGCCATTGATTTTATCGGAAATAGCTGAAGTAGTTGGGATGCATGAATCGACAATTTCTCGCGTAACTACCCAAAAATATATGTATACCCCGCGCGGTATTTATGAGCTGAAATATTTTTTTTCAAGTCATGTTAATACTTCCGAAGGGGGGGAGTGTTCATCGACAGCTATTCGCGCTATGATAAAAAAACTAATAGCTGCAGAGGATCCTAAAAAACCTTTGAGTGATAGTAAGTTGACCTCTTTACTAGAGGAGCAAGGTGTTCAAGTGGCGAGAAGAACAGTTGCTAAATACCGAGAAGCATTAGGTATTGGTTCTTCGAGTGAACGTAAACAATTTATATAATAAATAACGTCTCTTATGCTTATTGTGAGTGTAAGTATTTTTAAATGTTAAGGAGAAATATATGCAAATTAACATTACTGGTCACCAACTTGAAGTTACAGAAGCTTTACGTAATTATATTGATGAGAAATTCACAAAGCTTGAAAGACATTTTGACAAAATAATTAGTGCACAAGTCATTATGGGTGTTGAGAAATTAAATAAAAAAATAGATGCAACATTGCTATTGGCCGGTGGTGAGGTGGTTGCCAGTGCTGAAAATACTGACATGTATACAGCTATTGATGCATTAGTTGATAAGTTAGATCGCCAGTTGATTAAGTTTAAAGAGAAGCAACAAAAATACTAGTTCATTTTTAAATACAAGGCCTGATTTTATAATTTATTTGTTAATTATGGAGTCAGGCCTTAATTTATTTGTATAGACAACATCACTTAATAAAAGTTATACATGCTATAATTAGCTAAATATTGGATAATTTTTATATAAATTTACTGAGCGATCATTTTTATTTTATGATTCAACTTAAAGAAATATTAACACCATCTCAAGTGTTAGTGAATGTACATGTAACAAGCAAAAAAAAAGCGTTAGAGTTAATTGCTCAAACTGCTGCTGAGAATCATAATGAGTTAGATGAGCATGATTTATTTGAACATTTAATAGAAAGAGAACGGCTAGGTACAACTGGGTTTGGTAATGGTGTGGCTATTCCCCATTGCCGTATTGAAAATTGCCAGCTGCCTATCGCAGTCGTTTTGAAATTAATAAATCCTATCGATTTTGATGCGGTAGATAATGAGCTAGTTGATATTCTTGTTGGATTGGTTGTTCCTAATAATGCAACAGATGAACATTTGCAATTGCTTAAACAAATAGCTGCTTTGTTAAGTGATATTCAGGCATGTAAACAGATAAGAGCTTCTACGAGTACTCAAGAGCTTTATCAAATTTTAACAAATGGAGTTTCTGGTATATAGGAAAGGTTATGCGTCTTGTTATTATCAGTGGCCGCTCAGGTGCGGGAAAAACTACTGCTCTACATCTATTAGAGGATAACGGCTTTTACTGTATTGACAATTTGCCTGCAAGCCTTTTTTTTGTGGCAATTGAACAAGCGATATCACAAAAGAATATTACCAAAATAGCAGTGTCAGTTGACGCAAGAAGTTTACCCACACAAATCGAAAAATTTCCTATTGTCTTTGAGCAGTTACGAAATAAATATACCACCTGTGACTTGGTTTATCTTGATGCAAAAGATGATATTTTGATTAGTCGTTTTTCTGAGACCAGACGCCGCCACCCTTTAACAACGGTTGAACGCTCATTACCTGAGTCGATAGAAGAAGAGTCTCGATTATTAGCGCCTATCGTTAATTTGGCGACTTTACATGTTGATACCAGTGGTTTAAATATCCATCAGCTAAGAGATTTTTTAAAGCTTCGTCTATTGGATGGGACAGGTTTAGCGACAGCACTGCTTATTGAGTCCTTTGGTTTTAAGTATGGTGTACCTATAGACGCTGATTGGATTTTTGATCTAAGAGCACTGCCTAACCCTTATTGGGTAACTGATCTAAGGCATTTAAAAGGAAAAGATCAAGCAGTGATAGACTATTTAGAAAAACAGCCTGATGTATTAGAAATGCAACAGGATATATTGACATTTTTAAAGAAGTGGTTGCCTAAAATTACAACATCTAATAGACCCTATATCACGGTTGCCTTAGGTTGTACCGGAGGGCAACATCGTTCTGTGTATTTTGTAGAGCAAATCAGTCGTGAGTTAAAAACACTTTTAACCAATGTTCAAGTGCGCCATCGTGATTTATCATAGGAGATTTTTAGTAAATGTTGTCAAAAGAAATCGAAATTATTAATCAATTAGGATTACATGCTAGGGCTGCGGCTAAGTTTGTGAGTGTGGCAGGTCGTTTTGATTGTAGTATTAAAATTGGGCGCACAGTGGACTCGTTAGTGGATGGTAAGAGTATTATGTCTGTTATGATGTTAGCTGCAAGTAAAGGTACAAAACTACAATTGATAACAGATGGTGCCGATGAACAAGAAGCTTTAGGTGCAATTATAGAGCTGGTGGAAAATTATTTTGGTGAAGGTAAGTAGTACGAAGATTGAAGCATGTAAAAATAGATAGATACTTATATTATAAATGGGCTGTTATTTGTTATGATATCTAATCATAAATAGCCTCATATATTATAGCATCGAATAGCTAGTATCTGCTGCATGTGAGTTTTCTTGTGATAATGGCTAAGAAAGATAATTAATTATTTATGCATCTTTTCTTGTCAGATAAAAGATCTGATTTGATTATATAGAATGAATATTGCTAATGCCTAAAACTTTTTATGATATCCCCGCGCAGCGTCCATTAACACCATTACTTGATCGTATTGATGATACAAGCCAACTGCGTCTTTTAGGGAATGCAGAGTTACTTCAATTAGCTGATGAGCTACGAGAATACCTACTTTACAGTGTTGCTAAAACAGGTGGTCATTTTGGTGCTGGACTTGGCGTTGTTGAACTGACCATTGCCTTGCATTACGTTTATAATACCCCAGTTGATAATTTGGTGTGGGATGTTGGGCATCAAGCATATCCCCATAAAATTTTAACAGGTCGTCGTGAACAGATGTTGACTATGCGTCAGCAGGGTGGTTTAAGTGCTTTCCCCAAACAGGCAGAAAGTGAATACGATAGCTTTGGTGTTGGTCATTCGAGCACCTCTATCAGTGCGGCACTGGGAATGGCTATTGCTGCCCACCTACAAAATAACCAAAAGAAAACTGTAGCAGTTATTGGTGATGGTGCATTGACAGCGGGTATGGCATTTGAAGCACTAAATCACGCTACAGTTGTTGATGCCGATATGTTAGTCGTGCTTAACGATAACGAAATGTCTATTTCCGATAATGTGGGTGGGCTTTCTAATCATTTAGCTAAAATTTTATCAAGTCAGACGTATCGTAATGTTCGAGACAATGGCAGAAAACTGTTGTCACATTTACCTGGGGCATGGAATATTGCTCGCTTAACGGAGGAATATGCTAAAGGCATTCTTGCTCCTACAACATTATTTGAGGCGTTAGGTTGGAACTATATTGGGCCGATAGATGGTCATGACCTCCCTACCTTGGTAGCGACATTACGTAACATGCGTAATTTATCAGGTCCTCAATTCTTGCATATTGTGACTAAAAAGGGAAAAGGATTTGCACCTGCGGAAGCGAACCCCATCGCTTACCATGCCATTAGTAAACTAGAACAAAACAGTGCTGATAAGAAAGAAATTAAACTACCTAAATATTCTAATGTGTTTGGTCAATGGCTATGTGATATGGCGGCACAAGATGAGCGTTTGGTAGGCATAACCCCTGCGATGAAAGAGGGGTCA
>CAYNAM010000053.1:0-16802 GCA_964395065.1 uncultured Ventosimonas sp. | reverse complement strand
TATGGTCTTTTTTGTATTAATGTTGGGTTTTTATGTTCATTATAGTGGTGCTCAGGAAGTTGTGTTTGATATACAGACACTAGTTATTAATGGTATTGAGTTGCAAACTGAAATAGCTGAAACGACAGAGCAGCGTCAACAAGGATTGATGAATCGTAAAATCCTAGATAAAGGTCATGGTATGCTATTCAAGTTTGAGGCAGATTCCTCCCCTTGCTTTTGGATGAAGGATACCTATATACCATTATCCTTAGCATTTATTAATAAGGATGGATTTATCCTTCAAATAGAACAGTTATCACCTGAAAGCACTCATCTTGCATGTTCTGAATACCCTATAAGGTATGCTCTTGAGGTTCCTCAAGGTTGGTTTTATGAGCAAAGCATTGATGTGGGAGCCAAAGTAGAGGGAATAAACCGCTCCACACCTTAGTGGGAGGCGGTTTATTTTATTTAGCTATCGAGTAGTTGCTTATTACGAACAGCGCCTTTATCCGCGCTGGTCGCAAGTAATGCATAAGCTTTTAATGCACTACTTACTTTTCTTGCTCTAGCTGTGGCAGGTTTCCAGCCCTTTTTATCTTGTTCAGTACGGCGTTTTGCTAATACGTCATCATCTATTAACAATTGTATTGAACGATTAGGAATATCAATCAATATCTTATCGCCATTTTGTACAAGACCAATTGTGCCGCCAGCGGCAGCTTCAGGTGAAACATGACCAATAGAAAGACCAGAAGTACCCCCAGAGAAGCGACCATCGGTTAATAATGCACATTGTTTACCTAAGCCTTTTGATTTAAGGTAGCTCGTAGGGTAAAGCATTTCCTGCATGCCTGGACCTCCTTTTGGCCCTTCATAGCGGATAATTACAATTTCTCCAGCTTTAACTTCATCGGCTAAAATGCCTTTGACCGCAGCATCTTGGCTTTCAAAAACATGAGCGACACCTTCAAATCTTAGAATGGAGTCATCAACACCGGCTGTTTTAACTACACAACCATCTTTTGCTAAGTTTCCGTATAAAATTGCCAAGCCACCATCTTTTGAGTAGGCATGTTCAATATCACGAATACAGCCATTAGTCCTATCTTGATCCAGTGTTGGCCAACGAGTTTCCTGACTAAATGCTTGTTCTGTACGAATGCCAGCTGGACCCGCTTTGAAGAAGGTATGCACAGTTTCGTCATTGGTTTGATTAATATCCCACATTGAAATGGCTTCAGCTAAGGTCTTACTGTGTACCGTATTAACAGTAGTATCAATTAGGTGTGCTTTAGCAAGCTCTCCTAAAATACTGAAAATACCGCCAGCACGGTGTACATCTTCAACATGGTAAGTAGGAATATTAGGTGCTACTTTACAAAGTTGAGGAACTCGACGAGAAAGCTCATCAATGGTTTGCATATTAAAAGGTACTTCACCTTCTTGTGCGACAGCGAGCAAATGGAGAATTGTATTGGTTGAACCACCCATTGCAATATCTAAGGTCATTGCATTTTTAAAGGCGGATAGGGTTGCAATGTTGCGAGGTAATACAGAGGTGTCATTTTGCTCATAGTAGCGTTTGCAGAGATCTACGATTAAGTGAGCGGCTTTAACAAATAGTTGTTTTCTATCTGCATGAGTTGCTAAGGTTGTACCATTACCTGGTAGAGATAAACCAAGGGCTTCTGTTAAGCAGTTCATTGAGTTGGCTGTGAACATACCTGAGCAAGAACCACAGGTAGGGCAGGCGCTACGTTCGTATTCAGCAACTTCATCATCAGAGCATTTGTCATTAGCAGCAATGACCATAGCATCAACTAAATCTAGAGGATGGCTTGCTAATTTTGTCTTGCCAGCCTCCATTGGTCCACCTGAGACAAATACTACAGGAATATTAAGGCGTAAAGCAGCCATTAGCATTCCAGGCGTGATCTTGTCACAGTTGGATATACAAACAATTGCATCAGCGCAGTGCGCATTCACCATATATTCAACAGAGTCAGCAATAATTTCACGACTAGGTAGTGAATAGAGCATGCCATCATGTCCCATGGCAATGCCATCATCGATAGCGATGGTATTAAACTCTTTGGCAACACCGCCTGCTTTCTCAATTTCTCTAGCAACAAGTTGCCCTAGGTCTTTTAGATGTACATGTCCAGGCACAAACTGTGTAAAAGAATTAGCGATAGCAATGATAGGTTTTTTAAAATCTTCATCTTTCATACCCGTTGCACGCCATAATGAACGTGCGCCGGCCATGTTTCGACCATGGGTTGATGTTTTAGAACGATAGTCAGGCATTGAAAGCTCCTGTTTTCACGGCAATAGTTATTATTAACGTGAGTGAACCAGTGAACTAATTGTTAGGTAAACAAAATTAGTTTTTACTAGTTCTGCGATAAATTCGTGGGTAACCAATTTGCTCGTAAAACTCACAATTGTCATTAAGAGTGATAGGTATTTTACAACGGTATTGTTAAACAACCTATCAGTTTATTTAGTCAGTTGCTGTTTCTTGGGTTTCTCTGTCACGATAACCCAGTAAATATAAAATACCATCGAGACCTAATGCAGAGATAGCTTGTTTGGCTGATTGCTTTACAACAGGCTTTGCTCTAAAGGCTACTCCTAGCCCCGCAATACCAAGCATGGGTAAGTCATTGGCGCCATCGCCAACAGCAATCGTTTGTTCTAGGCTAATACCTTCTTTAATAGCAAGTTCTTTTAATAAGTCAGCTTTTCGTTTTGCATCAACAATGGGCTCTATGGCGACACCTGTGAGTTTACCGTCAACAATTTCTAACTCATTGGCGTAAACATAGTCAATATTAAGGCGCTGCTGCAGTTTTTTTGCAAAATAAGTAAAGCCTCCGGATAGAATAGCTGTTCTATAGCCCAGCTTTTTTAATTCAGCAAATAAACTTTCTGCGCCTTCTGTTAATGGAAGTTCATTTGCGATTTTTTCTAAAACCGTTTCAGGTAGGCCTTTTAGGAGAGATAACCTTCTTTTAAAGCTTTCTTTAAAGTCGATTTCACCTTGCATAGCTTGTTCAGTAATGGCTACAACTTGCTGTCCAACACCGGCAGCTTTTGCTAACTCATCAATGACCTCCGCTTCTATTAGAGTTGAGTCCATATCAAATACAGCAAGCCTACGATTACGGCGATAAATACTGTCTTGTTGGAAGGCGATATCAACACCAAGTTCAGCTCCTACTTTTAGAAACTCTGCTTTTAATACTTTGGTGTCTGCAGGCTCTCCACGAACAGAGAACTCAATGCACCCTTTACTATGGTTTGGTGATGTTCCTAAAGGAATTCGCCCTGATAAGCGGTCGATCTGATCAATATTAAGATTATGAGCAGCTGTAATTGTACTTACTTTATAGAGTTGCTCAGCAGTTACTTTGCGTGTTAATAATGTGACAATATGACGTGGTTTGCCTTGTCCCGCCACCCATTCACTATAGTCATTTTCAGATATTGGTGTAAAGCGCACCTGCTGGTTGAGTTTGTAAGCACAAAATAAGACGTCTTTTAATACATTAGTATCGCTGTCTTTAGGCAGTTCAACTAAAATGCCGAACGACAAAGTATTGTGTATAACAGCTTGACCAATATCTAAAATTTGGGCTCCGCCAGCAGCAAGTACGCCTGTGATAGAAGAAGTAAGTCCAGGACGGTCTTCTCCCGTTATATTAATTAAAATAATTTCACGCAACGGCTATCTCCAAAAGATAATATATAAATTTTACTATTTTAACGTGTTTAAGGGCTTTCCCGCCCCAAAAACGCTCGTTATACTAATACATTGTTTTTTTAAAATGAGTTCAATCTGTGAAAACCTCCGATTTAGCTAAAAAGGATAATCCTTTTTTAGCTTCTAGCCAAGTAGTACGAGCAAAACGTATATCGCTTGTTATTAGTTTGGTTGTTAAATGTGTATTGTGCTTGGCAATTGCATTTGGTGTTTATGCATGGTTAATTAATGAACAACTTAAGTTGTCAATGCGTCAGCAGGCAGATGCTGTTGGGCAAAGTTTATTGATGCAAACGGCTGAGCGTGCCTCAGAGTTGTTAGCAGTTGATGATAAGCTAGGGCTAAATATTCTATTAGGATCATTGGCTAAAAATCCTTTAGTGCTTGATGTGGGTGTCTATAATACGCAAGGGGTGTCTTTATATCGAGCAGGTTTAAAACAGTTTACGCATTTAAATAAAGACGATTTGTATGTGGAAAGGCTCAATGTGCCCGGGCAAGATAAGCTAGAGCTACATTTACGTCTAAACCACCAGCAGTTTCAATTGCCGTGGACATCGAGTGTTGAGCGCGCGATCATAATTGCTGGCGTTTTACTTTTTGTTGTATTAGTTATTATCTTTTTATTTGGTCGTAAAATAATTATACCGCTTATTCAGCTAAAAGAGTGGGTTCGTTATCCTGTGATGCCTGTGCCCTCCACAAATCGTGGTGACGAAATTGGTGATTTGGCTTTAGAACTTCAAGCATCCCTTATCTCTGCCGAAGATATTGAAGCATATTATGCTCAGTTTATTCCTGTCGAGCCTGAGCCAGAGTTAAAAAGAGATGAAGAGGAGAAAATAAGCTCAAGTAAGCAAGAGGGCGAGCCGTTGGATATTGAGTTTGATCCTTCTTTTTTCGATGATATTGCTAAGTATGCTCCACCAAACTTAGCAGACGTTAGTGATTTTCCTGCTGAATCAATAGAAGAAACTAAAGGTAATATACTCTTGTCGACCATCCGCCCATCGGTTAAAACAGCTGTGTTATGCATACGCTTGGGTGGGCAAGATAAATTAAAATTATTACCAAAAGAAAGACTGATTAATCTCTTACAACGTTATCGTGATTGTCTGGATCAAACAGTTCGTCTATATCGTGGTGAAATTCATACGTTAAGTGATGGTAGTAGCCTTATTTTATTTCATGGGCGCGGTGTTGATGCGGATAATTATTTAGCTCATTCAATTTGTTGTGGTGAGTTAATGAGAGGTTTAAGTCACGAGCTACAAATAGAGTTGGCTGATACTAACATTACATTATTATTACAAATAGCCTTGGCACAAGGCACTCAGCTATTAGGTTTGACTCAGAATGAGTTATTAGAGAATGAAACAGTAAGGGTAGTGCAAGAGTTAGCTGTTTATAGCCGTAATCTATTATTAATTGATCAATCGATTGCTAGTGATATTGGCGTTGTGGGAATTGCTAAGACAAGAGGGCTTGCTAACCCACCTGATACTTTTTGTATTGAGCGGGTCGTTGAACCTTACTCTGAGTTATTAGAAAGACAATTGCGTAATATGCGTAGCCATAAACTTTAATATAAAGAAACTGCATTAATGCAGTTTCTTTATATGAGAACATTTTTTAGTGGCTTGGGAGTGTGTAGTTTTGTTGAGTCATCAAATCAACACCACACTGTAAATTTTCAAACCAATTAATGAATTGATTTACCATTTGTTTGCCTTTAAATGGTCTTCCGTGTTGCGGAACCATCATTTCTATGTCTAGACCGCGAACCATATTTGCCCAATAGCGATTGATCTTATTACTGATCATATAGCGTTGGTGAAAACCAAGCATATTAGGTAGGTGTTCTTCAAAGTTTGTCACGGGGTCTGCATCATCAACAATTGATGCCCCTAAATCCCCTGAGAATAAAATTTTACTGACAGGGTCATAAATTTGGAAGTTGCCTTCTGAATGTAAAAAGTGTGCAGGAACAGCCATTAGCTTGTTGTTGCCTAGCGTGATGAAATCACCTTGATCGGGTAATTGAATAATTCGCTCATAGGTTTTGACACCATGTGAGTTCGATAAATAGGTTGCGACCAAGTGGGGCAGGAACCTAGCCCACAGGGCTGAGCAAATAACTTTAGCATTTGTATGTAATAGCCATTTATCGAGTGATGCCACAATATCAGGGTCTTGATGTGAGGCAAAAATGTAGGTCAAATCCTTAAGCGAGAGATGCTTAGCAATTTCTAGTGTTAATGTTGTATACGTTAGATCGCCGCCTGGATCAAGCAAAATTGTTTGATCGTTATCAACAATAACGAATTGGTTCGATTGTACACCACCACCTGTGACTAGACTATCAAAACAAACACACTTATGGGTACCATTATCAAATAAAGTAATTGGATCACGCCGCATGATATATCCTCTAATTTATACCACTATTTAAGCACTTATTAAAATAGAATGTATGATATAAGTCAAAGAAATGGGCTTTCAAATGGTTGTGGCGATCAGAAATGACATTTTAGATCATGTAAATTTATATATATTTGTATGGGGTATTGTTATAATCTTCAGCAGTTGATTTTTATGATAGCATGCGATTGTTTACATGCTGGTGCAATTTTCTTTGAAAAAAAATTGAAGGTCTATAATTTAAATTCGTTGATGTGTGGCTAGTATTAAGGGCTTTGTTATATATACGCTAAATTTATTAATAAAATAGAAAATTTAATCATTTATGTTAAAAAAAATATTTAAGTCTGTAGATAATTTATTAAAACGCTCTGATGCAAAAATTGAATCTCGACAAGGTTCGTCTAAAAAAAATTATGTACTAGAGCAAGAGTTTATTAGTAATAATGCGATAGATACCATAAAAAAATTACAAAGAGCTGGATATGAAGCCTACTTAGTTGGTGGATGTATTCGTGATTTGTTGTTAAATATTCCGCCTAAAGATTTTGATGTAGCTACTAATGCAACGCCCGAACAAGTTAAAAAAGTAATCCGTAATTCGCGTATTATAGGCCGCCGATTTAAATTGGTTCATGTTTTTTGGGGACGTGAAACGATCGAAGTTGCAACCTTTCGAGGTCCTCATGAGCAAGCAGGTATTGCTAATGAAAGTGTACAGCATAGCTCAGGTCGTATTTTGCGCGATAATGTCTATGGTACGATGGATCAGGATGCTTATCGCCGAGATTTTACAATTAATGCTCTTTATTATGATGTCACTAAGGAGAAGTTATTAGACCCCATTGGTGGATTAAAAGACATTAAAAGTAAAACACTGAGTGTTATTGGTGATCCAGCACAGCGATATCAAGAGGATCCCGTAAGAATGCTTAGAGTCGTAAGATTTGCTGCGAAGCTAGATTTTTGTATAGATCCATTATCAGAAGCACCGATTTACCATTTGTCTTATCTTTTAGCCGATGTACCAGCGGCTAGGCTATTTGATGAGGTATTAAAATTGTTTTTGTCGGGTAAGGCTCTAAAAGTCTTTGAGTTACTTTATCAATATAATTTATTTAAAATTCTATTTCCCAAGGTTGCCGAAATTTTAAGCACCTCGACTCACGCCGAAAAGTTTATTAAACAGGCATTATTTAATACAGATGAACGTTTAAATTCGGGTAAAACAGTAAATCCAGCATTTCTTTATGCAACACTTTTGTGGCCTGTTTTACAACAAAGGATTGGACATTCGTGGTCTGAAAAGTTACCTAATTTATTGGAGTTACAAGAGATAGCAAATGAATTGATTTTTGAGCAAAGTCAATGCACTACTATTCCAAAACGGTTTGGTATTCCCATGCGTGAAATTTGGGAATCCCAGATTCGTTTAGCGAAGCGACAAGGCAAAAAAGCAGATCTCTTATTGACCCATCCTCGCTTTAGAGCAGGTTATGATTTCTTATTACTACGAGAGTCAGTAGGTGAAGATACAGAGGGGTTAGGTGCATGGTGGACAAAATACCAACAATTGGATGATCATCAGCGGCGTACAATGATGCAGGATCTTTTGGGGAATAAAAAAAACTCAAAAAGGAAGTATCGTTATAAACCAAAAGCAAAAAAAATAGAGGTATAGTGTGGCTAGAGAGGTTGTTTATATAGGATTAGGTAGCAATTTGGAGAATCCTATTGAGCAAGTTAAAGGAGCACTCCGAGAACTTGCTCATTTACCTGAATCAAATTTAATTAAACAATCCTCTATTTATTGCAGTGATTCTCTTTTGGCTGGCCAGCCACAATACATTAATGCTGTTGCCTGTTTGGAAACTGCGTTAGCACCAGAATGCTTATTAAATCATCTGCAATGTATAGAGAATCAGCATGGTAGAGAGCGTAAAGAACGGTGGGGAGCAAGAACCCTAGATTTGGATATCATTTTGTATGGGCAAAGGCAAATTAATACAGATCGCTTAACTATACCACATTCTCAATTAGCTGTGCGCTCTTTCGTATTGATCCCATTGGCAGAGATTGAGTCGACTCTTTCTATTCCAAACTATGGGACACTCACTTCACTATTAAAGAACTGCCCTTCTCAAAACTTACGCAAATGCTTATAAAAAACTACTGTTGCTATTAGGCGAGTAGCTCATGAATAATAAGATTGTCTTTATGAATGAGCTCGGGTTCATTAAGAAAGCCTAATGTCTTCTCTATTTCGTCAGAAGCTAGCCCCATAATTTGGCGTGCTTCATTAGCGCTATAGTTAACAAGTCCTCTAGCAACTTCATCTCCTTTGTTATTGATGCAGCTAACGATTTCACCTCGACTAAAATCACCTGTTACTTGTCTTACACCAACGGGTAATAAGCTTTTATGCCTTGTGAGTAACGCTTTTACTGCCCCATCGTCTAACGTTATTTTACCTTTCACTTGTAATTGGCCTGCTAACCACTGTTTGCGTGCTGCGATAGGGGTATGATCTGGCACAAGTAGTGTTCCAAGTTTTTCACTGTGTTGAAGTTTTGTAATGACATTGGGGATTTTACCTCCCACAATAATTGTATTTGTACCTGATCGTGCTGCAAAGCGCGCCGCCCTTAATTTGGTTTGCATACCCCCTTTTCCGAGATTTCCAGCTCCACCTGCAATTTTATCCAAAGAGCTATCGCTGGCTTTTGCTTCAGTAATTAATTGCGCATCAGGGTTTGTACGAGGATCAGCATCAAACATGCCATCTCGATCGGTCAAAATAACTAATAAATCAGCTTCTACTAAGTTGGCAACTAAGGCGGCAAGTGTATCGTTATCACCAAACTGGATCTCATCAGTAGTAACGGTATCATTTTCATTAATCACAGGGATTATATTGAGCTCAACCAGTGTTCTTAATGTGGTTCGAGCATTTAAATAACGCTGGCGGTCAGAGAGATCTTCGTGCGTTAATAAAATTTGTGCGGCTTGGCAATTAAACTGATCAAAGCAATTTTCCCATGCCTGTACTAATACCATTTGCCCAACTGCCGCAGCAGCCTGTAGTTTATGCATTTCTTTGGGGCGAGTATCCCAGTTTAATTTACTCATACCTGCTGCAATAGCACCGGATGAGACTAAAATAAGCTCAATACCTGCTTCACGTAAAGCAACCATTTGTTTTACCCAGCTAGACATTGCCTCTGGGTCTAACCCTTTGCCATCGGCAGTGAGTAGTGAGCTGCCTATCTTTATAACCCAGCGTTTCGTTTGCGATATCATTTGACGCATGATAGGGATTACCTCAATAGTATATTTTTAAGTTAGCATTATTTTATACTGTATTAGTAGTAATTAATAATAGCCTAGACGAATATTCTTTTTATTTGTATGGGATGATCTTTTACAAAACCCTACTGTGATGCAGTAAGGCTGTATAGGTTATGTTATTGAAATTCAGGATCAGGTTGTTTGGTTATTCTATTTCTTAAGTCTCTGCGTACAATTTCAATGGTCCACATCCATAGGCATGTTCCAACAAGCTCAGAGAATATTTCATCAAATGAAAGATGCCATACGGCAGGAGATAGGTTTAAAACAGGTAGGCAAATACCATGAAATGCAATGGCTACTATTAATGCAAAGGCAAGGCCTTGGGCAAGTTTTATTTTTGGAAAGACCTCCGCAATTACACAGTAGACAATACCAAACACAATGGAGAATATAATGTGTATGCCATTACCACCCCAATTAATAATTTGGTCTGAGTAGGTGTAAACCATGTGTTGAATATTTAACCCAAGTTCTTGTAATAGCTCTACAGGCGGAGGGGTGACGCCTGGCGCTCGTGGAGGAAGAATGCCTTCTGTGCCAGATTTTACGAAAGCAGAGAGCAACCCGCCTATTATTCCCACCAATATGGCGATGTTATAACGGCGTGTATTAGGTTTGGTCATTTGAAATAATGACATGATGTTTACTCCTAAATATTATTATTTGACAGACTTAAATGAAATTATGCTGTTGGACAATTTATTAATACAATAAGTTTAGATATTTTTATTTTCTTTTTTGTAAAATAGTTCTAATTGTTTTGAGTAATAGAAATAATTCTTGATGAAGAAAATATCATTAAATATAGATTGGTCTATTGAGTTTTTATTAAAGAATAAAATAACTGCGCTTGAGCGAAACTGGTTATTTAATGCTGATTCGCTAACCCAAAGGTTGGTATCGTTAAGTAATAACCAGTTTAATGTCGAGGTTTTGTCGGAGTCTTGGCAGTCAATCAGAGGGGATGAATGTCAAAAGTTAGGTATTACTGTTGATAAACGTTGTTGGGTGCGAGAGGTGTTACTTTATGGTGAGAATACTGCATGGGTTTATGCGAGGAGTGTTGCAGTTGAAACAAGTTTAAACCACCGCCAGTATAATTTAAGTAATATTGGTAGTAAGCCCTTAGGGGCGATTTTATTTTCTGATGACAACTTTAAACGAAGTCCATTAGAAGCAGCTCGTTATCCTGTGAGTTTATTACCTACTCATCAACAATATCTTAATTTGTGGGCACGTAGATCAAGTTTTATTAATAATGAAGTTAATGTGTTGGTACAAGAGATATTTTTGCCAGCTTTTTGGCAAAAGTTGCAAAATGAGAACCAAGGGCAATAGGTTGCCCTTGGTCTATGTTGTTTAAACAGCCAAGAAGTTAATAATACCCTCAGCTGCACTTCGGCCTTCAGCAATAGCGGTGACAACTAGGTCAGAGCCTCTGACCATATCACCACCAGCAAATATTTTAGGGTTATTGGTTTGGTGAGCATAAGGGCCTTTAGCAGGAGCGATAACACGTCCACTGACATCTGTTTTGATCTGGTAATCTTCAAACCAAGAAGCAGGGCTTGGACGAAAGCCGAAAGCAATTATAACAGCATCTGCGGGTAAGATTTCTTCTGAACCTTCAATCGGCACTGGTGAACGGCGGCCTCTGGCATCAGGTTCGCCCAGTTGAGTTTCGATTACTTTCACCCCTTCAACCTTACCGTTGCCAATGATCTCTATAGGCTGGCGGTTAAATAAAAACTTAACCCCTTCTTCTTTTGCATTTTTTACCTCTTTGCGAGATCCTGGCATATTTTCGGCATCACGGCGATAGGCGCAAGAAACTGATTTTGCTCCTTGTCGAATAGAGGTTCTGGTACAGTCCATAGCTGTATCTCCTCCGCCTAGAACAACAACATGCTTGCCTCGCATAGATATAAAGTCATCAGCTGATTTTTCAAACCCTAAATTATGATTCACATTGGCGATTAAGAAGTCGAGCGCATCATAGACACCAGGTAGGTCTTCTCCTGGGAAGCCACCTTGCATATAGTTATAGGTACCCATTCCCATAAACACAGCATCATACTCTTCAAGTAGTTGTTGCATAGAAATATCTTTACCAATGTCGGTGTTGAGCTGGAATTTTACGCCCATTTCAGTAAAGATTTCACGACGGCGGGTCATGACAGTTTTTTCTAGTTTAAATTCTGGAATCCCAAAAGTGAGTAGACCACCAATTTCAGGTCGCTTATCAAAAACAACAGGGGTAACGCCATTACGTACTAAAATATCAGCACAAGCTAGTCCAGCAGGGCCTGCACCAATGACAGCTACTCTTTTACCTGAGGGTTTGATATGCGTTATATTCGGTTTCCAGCCCATGGCGAAGGCAGTTTCACTAATGTATTTTTCAACATTTCCAATAGTGACTGCGCCGAAACCTGTTTGGTTTAAAGTACAGGAACCTTCACATAGGCGGTCTTGAGGGCAAACACGGCCACAAACCTCAGGTAAGCTATTGGTTTGGTGAGATAGTTCTGCTGCTTCAAAAATACGTCCCTCTGTGATGAGCTTTAACCAGTTTGGAATATAGTTATGAACGGGGCATTTCCATTCGCAGTAAGGATTGCCACAGGCCAAGCAACGTTCTGCTTGTTCCATCGCACGGCCTTTTTCGAAGACATTATAAATTTCGATAAATTCTTTTTTACGCTTGCTTAAAACTTTTCTTTTCGGCTCTTTGCGTTCTACATCCAAAAACTGGAAGTTATTATGTGTATGTTCAGTCATTTACAACCTCATCGCTATCAAGCGGAATCATTATTAAGAGAGATAAAAATTATCTCTCTGATATTTTTTATTGTGGATTAGCACGGGTACTGCTTAATAACATTTTTAAATTAGCGGCTTTGGGTTTAACTAACCAGAAACTACGGATATAGTCATCAAGGTTATCAGCAATCTCTTTACCCCATGCGCTGTTTGTTTCTACCACATACTCATCGAGCACAGTTTGTAAATGATTACGATATGCTTCCATCGTCTCTTTACTGATACGTTGAATTTCGACAAGATCATGATTCACTAAGTCAACAAAGGTACGGTCTAGGTCAAGGACATAGGCAAAACCACCTGTCATACCTGAACCGAAGTTATACCCTGTTTTACCTAATACACAAATAAAGCCCCCCGTCATGTATTCGCAGCAGTGATCGCCTGTTCCTTCCACTACGGCATGTGCCCCTGAGTTTCTTACCCCGAAACGCTCACCGGCTGTGCCTGTGACAAAAAGCTTTCCACCTGTTGCACCATAAAGGCATGTATTACCTACAATAGCTGACTCTTGTGTTTTAAATGTGCTTTCCCTTGGGGGAGTAATAACGATTTTACCCCCCGTCATCCCTTTTCCTACATAGTCATTAGCATCGCCTATTAGGTGGAGGTGTAAACCACCTGCATTCCAAACCCCAAAGCTTTGCCCTGCTGTCCCTGTAAATCTAAATACGATAGGGTTTTGAGACATACCTTGGTTACCATGAAGTTTGGCTATTTCACCAGAAACTCTTGCACCGATTGAGCGATTACAATTGCCAATAGTAAGTTCAAATTCCCCTCCAGAGAGTGAGGTAATAGCAGGCATTGCCATTTCAACCATTCTTTCTGCGAGTTCGCCTTTGTCAAAAGGAGGGTTGTGTTCTACTTCACAATACTGAGGCTTATCTTTGATCTCTTTATTAGCGAGTAAAGGGGTGAGATCTAAATTGGTTTGTTTACTGGTTTCCCCGGGAAGAACTTCTAGCAAATCAGTACGTCCGATAATGTCAGCTAAGCTTGTAAAGCCTAATTTGGCGAGCCATTCACGCGTGTCTTCCGCAATAAATTTGAAGAAGTTAGTGATCATTTCAACGGTGCCAATAAAGTGTTCTTGGCGAAGAATGTTATTTTGAGTCGCTACGCCTGTTGCACAATTATTTAGGTGGCAAATACGCAAGTATTTACAACCCAGTGCAATCATAGGTGCTGTTCCAAAACCGAAACTTTCAGCCCCTAAGATAGCGGCTTTAATAACATCAAGCCCTGTTTTTAAACCTCCATCCGTTTGAACCCTAACTCTATCACGTAGGTCATTACCCCTTAACGTTTGATGGGTTTCGGCAAGGCCAAGCTCCCATGGAGCACCTGCGTATTTGATAGAAGAAATGGGTGATGCTCCCGTACCACCATCATAACCTGAAATCGTAATGAGGTCAGCGTAAGCTTTTGCAACCCCCGCTGCAATTGTACCGACACCAGCCTCTGCAACTAATTTGACAGAGACTAGTGCGCTTGGGTTTACTTGTTTTAAGTCAAAGATAAGCTGAGCTAAGTCTTCAATCGAGTAAATGTCATGATGGGGTGGCGGAGAAATAAGTGTAACCCCAGGGACGGCATAACGTAAGCGAGCAATTAAGCCATTAACTTTCCCCCCTGGCAATTGTCCTCCTTCGCCAGGTTTGGCACCTTGAGCTACTTTGATCTGTAGTACTTCAGCATTAACAAGGTACTCAGGTGTTACACCGAAACGACCTGTAGCCACCTGTTTGATTTTTGACATTTTGATGGTGCCATAACGTGCAGGATCTTCACCGCCTTCCCCTGAGTTAGAGCGTGCCCCAAGGCGATTCATAGCTTCGGCTAATGCTTCGTGCGCTTCTGGCGATAACGCGCCGAGTGAAATGCCCGCGGAGTCAAAGCGTTTTAGGATAGATTCTAGAGGTTCTACTTCGTCTAAATTTAAGGTATGATCCGCCGTTTTTACATGGAATAAATCTCGAATCATTGCGACAGGACGAGTATCTACCGCATGAGCATATTCTTTAAATTTTGTATAGCTACTGGTTTGTACAGCCTCTTGCAGTAGTTGAACAACATCAGGGTTGTAAGCATGGTATTCACCATTGTGAACGAATTTTAATAGCCCACCCGTCTGAATTGTTTTTCTATTATCCCATGCCTCTTTAGCGAGTAGCTTTTGCTCGGCTTCTAAGTCTTTGAAGCTAGCACCTTCGATACGACTCGGCACACCACGGAAGCAAAGATTGGTGACATTAGATGCCAAGCCTATGGCTTCAAATAGTTGTGCTCCTCGGTAAGAGGAAATAGTAGAAATACCCATTTTGGAAAGGATTTTCTTAAGCCCTTTAGAAATACCTTTGCGATAGTATTTAAATATTTCGTAGATATCACCCTCAATATCACCACTGCGAACAAGGTCGGCCAATACTTCATACGCTAAGTAAGGGTAGACAACACTTGCACCAAAACCTACCAATACAGCAAACTGATGAGGGTCTCGTGCTGTTGCTGTTTCTACAAGGATGTTACAGTCACAGCGTAAGCCTGTTTCAATTAGGTGATGTTGGACTGCACCAACGGCTAACGCTGCATGAATAGGAAGTTTGTTGGGGGCAATATTACGATCAGTTAAAATCAGCTGGCTTTTGCCATTTCTTACCGCAGATTCAGCTTGCTCAACAATTTGTTTTATGGCCGTTTCTAAGCAAGTGTTGATATCATAGTTCAGATCTATAATTTCTTTAGCAAAACCCTCACGTTGCATGTTAAGAATGGTTTGCCATTTTGCGGGAGAAATGATGGGGCTGGTTAAAATAGCGCGGTTTGCATGTTCAGGTGCCTCATCGTAGATGTTGTATTCTGGTCCTAAACAGGTTTCTAGCGACATTACGACTTCTTCTCGTAATGGATCAATTGGGGGATTAGTGACTTGAGCAAACTGTTGGCGGAAATAATCATACACAGAGCGAACCCGTCCTGAAAGTACTGCCATGGGGGTATCGTCACCCATAGATCCAACAGCTTCTTGTCCTTGCTCTGCCAATGGGCGTAATACTTGGTCGCGCTCCTCAAAGGTCACTTGGAACATCTTCATATATTGTGCCAGTGACTCCCCCTCATAACGTACCTCACCTTGTAAGCTATCATCTAATGTGGCTTGAATGCGTAAAGCATTTTGTTTTAGCCATTGTTTATAAGGATGTCTGACTTTGAGTTTGTCATCAATGGCTTGTGTGTTGAGCATTTCACCAGTATGTGTATCAACAGCGAGTATTTGACCTGGACCTACACGCCCTTTAGCGATAACATCTTTTTGATCATATTTCCAAACCCCCACTTCAGACGCTAATGTAATATAACCATTTTTGGTCGTTACCCAACGGGCAGGGCGTAAACCGTTTCTATCGAGTAAGCATACGGCATGACGGCCATCGGTGAGTACTACACCAGCGGGACCATCCCACGGCTCCATGTGGATAGAGTTGAACTCGTAGAAAGCGCGCAAGTCTGCATCAATGGTTTCTACATTTTGCCATGCAGGTGGAATCATCATCCGTAGTGCACGGAACATATCCATACCACCAGTAACTAGTAATTCAAGCATGTTGTCCATGCTAGCAGAGTCAGAACCTGTGCTATCAATGAGAGGGTCTATTTCTTCCAAATTAGGCAATAATGGATTGGCAAAGTTTTTACGACGAGCCATTGCCCAATTGCGATTACCTGTGATGGTGTTGATTTCACCATTATGTGCTAAAAATCGGAAAGGTTGGGCAAGACGCCATCTTGGTAATGTGTTGGTTGAAAAGCGTTGATGGAATACGCAAATGGCTGTCGTCATGCGTTCATCATTTAAGTCAGGATAGAATTTTGCAATATCGGCTGGTATCATCAACCCTTTGTAGATGATATTTTTCCCCGATAAGCTACAAACATAAAAATCTGAATGTGCTTGAAGTGCTATTTCTACACGGCGACGAATAAAGAATAACTTAATGGAAAATGCCTGATCTGATAGACCATCACCCGTTATAAATACTTGTTCAATTCGGGGGAGTCTCTCTAGTGCGAGTGGTCCTAATACAGAAGAGTCTGTCGGAACCTCTCTCCAACCTACTAGTTTCAAACCATTGGCTGCAATTTGTTGGTTAATTTGTTCCCGTTCTTTATTAGCTAGTTTTTCATCAATACTTAAAAATACCATGCCGACAGCATATTGTTCGGGTAAATCAGTTTTGAATTGTTCTTTAGCTATTGTCCTTAAAAAAGAGTCTGGTTTTTGTAAAAGTAAACCACAGCCATCGCCTGTTTTTCCGTCAGCATTAATACCGCCGCGGTGAGTCATACAGGTTAGTGCTTCAATCGCTGTTGCTAAAAGGTGGTGACTAGCCTCGCCTGTCATGTGGGCGATGAGACCAAATCCACAGTTATCTTTAAACTGCTCGGGGTTGTA
>CAYNAM010000052.1:0-17027 GCA_964395065.1 uncultured Ventosimonas sp. | reverse complement strand
TACAGCATTCTCCCTATCCTTTGGTGCAAAAAAAACCATAGAATATTATTTTTTTCATTCAGTCGAAATTGTTTAGCTCGTCATAAGCCCAGAATTCATGCAGGAATTTTAACATTAAACGTTAGTCGGGTGAATAACTATCTGTTATTTTTTAGATGATTTTTTAAAACATAAATAGTTTTATAAGCCTTGGCATTTATAGACTTTGATCTTTTAATCATAATTATTTATTATTACATTATGACGTTTTGACAGGGTGTTTTATCGCTACGGCCAATACTCATCAGATCGCAAATCACATGGGGGTTATTATATGGTAACTGATTAATTCCAATACTAAAAAATCACCAAGCCCTTCACGACTAAAGGGCTCTCTTTTAAATTAATTTTTCGTCTTCAGTTTAAGCAACTGCACTGCCAAACTACCTTCCTGTATTCCTTTTACTGTTTGAGCTGTACTGTTTGTGCCACTTACTAATGAAGGATTTGACATTTTATTGTTAATCAATGTATTTGACTTCTCTTCAAACTTTTTCTTTAAACTCTCTTTAGTAAGCTCATAATGAGTAGTATAAAAAGACATAAGAACCGTTTGCTGAGAATCTGGTGCATTATTTAATTTGTAATCGATATAAATTTCTATTAACTCATAAGCAGTCGCTAATTGCTCCAATGAGCCTGAGTTCTTTTCAAGATATTGCAGTAAAAATAATTTCTCTTTTTCAAAATCCTCATAATTAACTGATTTTTCATAAAGAAAATAATTAAAACCGTCTATATCATCTATCTCCTCAAGTAACAGATTAAAATCAGATGTTTTTAGTAATTGCCTTTTTGAGGCTTTGCTTAACTCATAAAGCTTATAAATCAATAAGCCCAAAAATATTACCAAAATAAACAGTACAAAAATTGCAAAGAAATTATCTGTCATGTAACTACCCATATATAATAATAGTGTTTAAATTATCGCTTTATAGGCAATTCTTTCAAATAGTATACACCGACTTTAATACAACGCAAACATTATTACTTTAACTCATAACATAAAATTAAAGAACACTATTTAGCTGCCTATTTATCATTATATAGAAATAAAAAGTACTTTCATTAAGCTACGTCATAATAACTAAAACAAATACTAAAAACTTAAACATATAAAAATTCTTAGTTGACATTGCATGCACTATCCACACCAATCTCAACAGAATCATGGTTCTTATCTACTTCACTATAAATTTCGACTTGATTATTAGCCCCCTATCGTCAAGCGATTCCAATCATCTTCATCTATCGTCATTTAGCCAGCGCTGTCCTTAAATAAGTATTTCTCATACTTTAGCTATTTTATAACGGTTCCACACAATATAATCTTTGTATCATCACACATTTGTTTAACCTGTGAAACAGTCATCACACCTGAAGATTTAAAACCACCTTGATTGGACACTCAAGCTCTCCTTGCTGAGCCATTGTAGCTGTATATGCCACTGTTAATAATGCAGCCATGCATCATACTTTTTTGATAATAAACTCTCTTCATTTCTTTATTAACGGCTAACTCTCACTCGTTTAAATAAAAAAGTCTTGTCTTTTGTTTTTAAGGCTAATAATTTGTATCCAAATATTATTTCCCTTTTGGTAGTATATTTTCTTGTTTAATCGCACTTATTGAGTCACTAATTAGCTTATTGCCATGATAGATAAAACCTGTATAAATCTGCACCAATGAAGCGCCTGCTTTTAACATTTGAACAGCATCACTGGATCTAGTAATACCGCCAGAAGCAATAATCGGCAGCTTATCCTTTAACATTTCGGATAAAAAACTAACCATTTTACAGCTTTGTTCAAAAAGCGGTGCTCCTGACAAACCACCTGTTTCATTACCATGAGGTAGATGTTTTACTGTTTCACGAGAAATAGTTGTATTGGTAGCAATAACTGCATCCATTCCAGATTCAATAAGTGTATTCGCAATAAAGACCGTTTCTTCATGGGTCATATCGGGTGCAATTTTAATTGCAATCGGTACATAACGATTATGTTGTTGTGCCAGAGCCTGCTGCTTAGATTTAAGAAGGTCTAACAACTTTTTGAAGTGATCACCAAACTGTAAAGTCCTAAGTCCTGGGGTATTTGGAGAACTTAAATTAACAGCAATATAGTCAGCATAAGGATAAACTTTTTCTAGGCAGATTAAATAGTCTCTCTCAGCTTCATCAACAGGTGTATCGAAGTTTTTACCAATATTAATGCCTAAAATACCTTTGTATTTCTTTGCTTGAACATTAGCAATCAAATAATCAACGCCTTGGTTATTAAAACCCATACGATTAATAATCGCTTCTGCTTGTAACAATCGAAATAATCGTGGTTTTGGATTACCCGGTTGAGGCCTAGGTGTAACTGTGCCTACTTCAATAAAGCCGAATCCCTGAGAAGCAAGCCCATCAATTGCATCACCGTTCTTATCAAGCCCTGCCGCCAATCCAATAGGGTTGTCAAAATCAAGCCCCATCACATTAACGGCCAATGTTTGGTTACGACTGCTACAGCACAATTTACCTCGAACTTTTAGTGCCTGAATCGCCAAATCATGAGCAGTCTCTGGATCAAGTTTAAATAATAATGGGCGAACCAATTTATACATAATGCCCTCAGATAGAAAAAATAATAGTTTCTTATTATAACCACTTCACTCTAAAATACGGTATAAATTCTATTGACTTAAGTTAAGTAAACTATGACAGATCGCTATTTCGATGAGTTGGCAGGCCGCTTTGCAGAAAAAATTTATGGCAGTACAAAAGGCGCTATTCGCTTAGCTGTTTTGCAGCAAGACCTTGCAAAGGTTCTCCCTAACAATCCAATCAATGTATTAGATATTGGTGCTGGGCAAGGCCACATTTCTCTGTGGCTAGCACAGCAAGGACACCATGTTACAATCACAGAGCCCTCCGCGATTATGCTTGATACAGCAAAAGCACAATTTGCACAGGCTAAACTCACTGCTAACTTTATCCAACAACCATGGCAACAACTATCATTTAACCAGTCTTTTGATTTAGTCATTTGCCATGCTGTGCTTGAATGGCTAGCAAACCCTTTTGGTATTTTAGAGACACTTAAAAAATTTACTCATCCCAAAGGGACGCTTTCATTAGCCTTCTACAATAAAGATGCACTGATTTATCGCAACTTATTAAAAGGCCACTTTAAAAAGTTAAAAAAACAACAATTTTGTGGTGAAAAACAAAGCCTAACCCCACAAAACCCTATCGCGCCTAATGAACTAAAACAAACTATGAGTAGTGACTGGGAAATTATTACTGAAAGTGGTATTAGAGTATTTCATGACTACATGCCCTTTGATTTCCAAGCAAAAACAAATCCAAATGAGCTTATCGAAATGGAGCTAGCTTACTGTAAACACCCTACTTTCTCCGGTCTAGGACGTTATATACATTGGTTATGCCAGCCTAAATAAAATATGAGAGACAATATTATGGAACATCAATGGCTCGTTGATATTGGTATAAATTTAACAGATAAAAGCTTCAAACACGATTTAAATGATGTGCTTAATAGAGCGTATAAAGCTAATGTATTACAGATGGTAATAACTGGCACAGGTGAGCAAGAAAGCCAACAGGCATTAGCACTTTGTATCACGAACGACTCTAGCGCAACACAACTTTTTAGTACCGCAGGGATTCACCCCCACAATGCTAAAGACTGGAGCAATGATACATTAGCAACGTTAAAACAACTATTAACTCAACCGACAGTGAAAGCAGTTGGTGAATGCGGACTAGATTTTAACCGTAACTTTAGCCCCAGGTCAGCACAAGAAAATGTTTTTGAAGAACAACTTGCACTCGCTGTTGAATTTAAGAAACCTGTTTTTTTACATGAGCGTGATGCAAATGATCGATTTATTAGTATTCTCAAGCAATTTAGGGATTTACTACCTGCAGCCGTTGTTCACTGCTTTACAGGGGATAAAAAAACTTTGTATCAGTACTTAGATATGGATTTACACATTGGTATTACAGGCTGGATTTGCGATGAGCGACGCGGTGAGCATTTACAGCAACTGGTTAAAGATATTCCTACAGGCCGTTTGATGCTTGAAACAGATGGCCCCTATTTACTTCCCCGCACACTAGACGTTAAACCTAAAAATAGACGCAATGAACCCATTTTTTTAGTTGAAGTCCTTAACACAGTTGCTCATTTCCGTAATGAGACGAAACAACAAACAGCACAACATACCACTCAATGTGCACAAAACTTTTTTCAACTCCCTGTAAAAATAAAGAGATAGAATATCTATCTCTTATTAAATTTAATGCATTGTGGACAACTCTTTTAATCGCTCACCAATCATATCAAATTCTTTTTTCTGACCAGGGGTTAGTGTTAACTCTTCATTTTGCAATTCACTAAAACGCGTTTTCAAGGCATCTTCACTCATCGTTTTCATTTGCTCTTTTGTTAATCTTGGCTTCTCATTTACCTCAATCACATAATTAGGAGCAACAGTCACAATATGTGCTTCTTTATAAGGATTCCCAGAGGCTTGCTTATTAGAGCATCCTAAAAGCCCTAGACCAAGCAAACAAAAAACAATGCATAATTTCTGCATAATAAGCCCTATTTATCAAGTCTAAACATATTTGTTTGTGCAGGAAATGCTTTCGGCTTTGTTTCTTTCGGTATTTTTGGTGTAGCTAGCTCAAACAGAGCAAAACCTATAACACCAATATTTGCATCCGTTCCATTACGGCTACCTTTGGCATAAGGGCTTTCTTTTTCATAAAAGATAAATGGCTTATACTCATCTTTAGTTTGACGAAATCCCCTTACTGTGATGGTATTACCAGGAAACAAAATATAACCTGGATTACGATAACTACCATCTTTACCTGTTACGCTATCAATACCATCAGCAGTAACAATAACCTCATACCCTGTATTGCTGATATTTTCAAAATAGAGCGTATATTTCTCACCTTTAATACTTTGAATATAGTAATCCCCTTTTGACTGAATAATCGGGATTTTCTTACCATTTTTATCAAGCACAGTAACATTAATACGTCCCTGAGCGAAGGCTGGAGAGTCAACAACAGTACCTTGCACAGGTTGAGCAGAGTAATAGATAGTGCCCACTGTAGTGGGTTCTGTAGAAAAACGAGCCGCGTCAATATACTCTTCTTTAGCCTCTACCCCATCCCCCCAAATAGGCCCCGTCTGCTCAACCTCCGGCAGCACCGATACAGGCTCTTTATGGCTGGAGCACCCTGCTATTAATAATGGTGTTAATAATAAAGTCATAACAAATGAGTTAAAAAGCTTCATACCTTACATCCCTTAATTAGGAGGAATCTATTACTATAAAAATTACTGTATTATGCTTTATTATAGACTAAAAACGCATTATTTCTTAATTTTTCATTGATTATTCCACGCAATTAATATACCGGCTTGACCGCACACTTTATTCACATACGCTAATTGCTCTGAGGGAACCTTCCAAATAAAAGACTCGGTATTTGCTGTTGGTATTAATACCCCGAAACGCTCATCGTCATGAATATTCTCTTCTAACGTTTTTCCATCAACTAAGACGTTTAAATGTTTAGAATTAATTAAATTATAAGGATATATCATACGTAACATACTATTTTCATAGCGTGCGCTACCATAAAACATTGGCGTTTCATCTCGCCATAAAAAATGTTGTTCATAGCTAGGGACAGGGATAACACCTTCCTCCATCACATACTCATAAGCATCAACAACATTATCACTCAGATAAACAACACCATAAGGAATGAAAGCTAATGTAACTGCCTCTTGAATAAACTGCAATATTTGATCTTCTGTGATATCAATGCCACATTGTATATCTATATAATCAAAATAGGTTTTAGGATTTGCTGTGTAGCCAAACGCAACCACCCACGGTGGATTTTGTTCATCTTTAGCATAGACTCTAAATCCTTTTACTGCTTTATTTTCGATTGCTTTAGTCATTTCACTAAGCGCTACAGAATGATATGCGTTAGATTCATCGTAATAAGACGCATCCGTTATACGCTGATTAATCATCTTAAAAAACAAAGTTGCTAAATGATAAGCTTGTTGCCCAGATAAGTTATCTGTATGATATAACGCTATTCCAATGCTCATATTAAATCCTTGTCTTTATAAAATAGTTTAAACACTATGACAATAAATTATTTTATAATCCATGAGATTGGTCAATAATATGATAAACCTAAAAATAACCATAGCTATTTCAGCAGATTAAAATTGAAATACTTTATTATTGATTGTTACAAGGACAACCAAAAAGCATAGTAACTATTCTTACTCTATCGAAGAGCTTATCTAGTCTACTTAAAATACGAGAAAACTAATAACATGAATAATCACGATACAGACTACCTAACACCACAAGGTGATCTTGCCTTACAAATCATTGCATTGCCCTATACAACCAACGGCTTTAATGACATCTATGGTGGTTGGCTCGTATCTCAAATGGATATTGCAGGCACAGCCACTGCCGCTAAAATTGCCAGAGGACGTATAGCTACTGTTTCTATCGACCACATGTCTTTTTTAGTACCGGTTGAGGTAGGGTCACAACTTTCATTTTATACAGAAACACTATCCGTAGGCCGAAGCTCTATTCAAATACGTGTTGAAGTCTGGAGTAAAGGACTAATAACAGATGATAGGCGTAAAGTTACGGAGGCAACGTTTGTCTTTGTCGCTATTGATGACAAAGGAAGAACAAGAGCACTACCTGAAATTACCGCTTAATTGGTATTTCACTAGCATAAGCACTATAATTATCCCATTTTCACTGATTAGAATTTGGATTTAACATATGCCCAAAATTATTCGCATTGCCACACGCCAAAGTGCTCTAGCATTATGGCAAGCAGAGTATGTTAAAAATCATTTAGAAACGCATTATCCAACAATAAAAGTTGAACTACTCAAACTAATAAGCCGTGGTGATAAATTACTCGATGCTCCTCTTGCCAAAATTGGCGGCAAGGGATTATTCGTTAAAGAACTTGAAACGGCTCTATTAGAAAACAAAGCAGATATTGCAGTTCACTCAATGAAAGATGTTCCCATGGACTTTCCTGATGGGCTCGGCCTTTATTGCATTTGTCAACGTGAAGACCCTAGAGATGCTTTTGTTTCTAAGCAGTTTACATCAATTGATGATCTTCCTCATGGAAGCATTGTTGGAACCTCTAGTTTGCGTCGACAAGCACAATTATTGACCCTAAGACCTGACTTAAATATTCGTTTTCTACGAGGTAATGTCAATACGCGCCTCGCGAAACTCGATAACGATGAATACGACGCTATTATTTTGGCTGCAGCAGGACTTAAAAGATTAGAGCTCTCTGAAAGGATCTCATCTTATCTTTCTGTAGAACAAAGTCTTCCTTCCGCAGGACAAGGAGCCGTGGGTATTGAATGCAGAACTGATGATATCGACTTGCAAACACTTTTAAAACCACTGCACCACAACGAAACAGCTTATTGTGTTACAGCCGAACGAGCGATGAACAAACATCTCAACGGTGGCTGTCAAGTACCTATTGCTGGTTATGCAATACTCAATAACGAACAAGTCCACCTAAAAGGTCTTGTGGCTGATCCGTCAGGTTGCCAAGTACTCACTGCAGAAGGTACCGATACTATTGAAAATGCTGAACAACTAGGTATCAATATAGCGGATCAACTTCTATCGGCAGGGGCTGATCATATTTTAAACAAAATCTATGCCGAAAATGACTAGTTATGAATAATTGGCGTTTATTACTAACACGTTCAGCGCCTGACTGCGAACTACAAGCACAATACTTATCATCCCTAGCTATAACGGCAATAAGCTTACCGCTGCTTGAAATCATCCCAACACCAGAAACGGCGTTACAACGAAGTCAATTATTAGACTTTGATCGTTACACAACACTAATTGTAACAAGTAAACCTGCTGCAAAACTGATATTAGAGCGTTTAGATTATTATTGGCCACAACTACCAATTCAACAATCATGGTTTAGTGTCGGGAAGGCTACAGCCGACGTATTAAAAGCAGCAAATCTCGATGTATGCTTTCCAGATCCTGCTACAGGGGATGACAGTGAGGCACTTTGGACATCACCCAGCTTCCAAGAAAGCCTAACCGATCCTCAATGTCGAGCACTGATTATTAAAGGCCAAAAAGGTCGCCCTTGGCTGTTAGAAAAATTAACATTAAATGGTATCCCCACCGATACCATGGAACTCTATTACCGAAAGAGCCCTAACTATTCAGCTGAGTTTATTTTAAACACAATAAAACAGCATAACCTTAATGCATTAGTTTTAAGCAGTGGTGAAGCATTAGAAAACCTTCATCACTTACTAGGTAATGATTGGCAAAAGCTTACACACCTAACCTATTTCGTACCAAGCCACCGCATTGCCAAACGCGCTGAGATACTTAACATCAAGCATATAATAAACTGCCACGGCGCTAGTCAGCATGCTTTAATAGATGCATTAAAAAACCATCAACCCCATAATTTGTTATAAAATAGTTAATAAATATTCATGAAGGATAACGCGTGTGAACAAGCAAACAGACTCTCAACCTAATCAACCTGTTGAAGCTAATGATCGCAAAACAAATACTGCTTCTACCAGTCAGAACACTAAAAAGCCTACTTCCTCATCCTCTATGGTTAATAAAAACACAGTAATCACAGGGGTTGCGCTTGTGATTGCACTATTAAGTTGTGCAGGAAGTGCTTATACTTACTGGCAACAAAACAATCAAACGAACTACCTTGCTGAGCAAAACAAACAATTAACCTCAAGACTAGAGGAACAAAAGCAAGCCATACAACAATTTACCAACAATAATAAAAATCAAGAAAATACCCTTAACAATCAACTTAACACAACCAGTACTAAAATTAATGCATTAGAGACACAAGCACAAAAATTACAAGCATCGCAAGAAACCGTATTAAATCAAATGGCAAAAATGAATACCAATGCCAACCAGACTTGGATGCTATTTGAAGCAAAACAGCTTCTTAAACAAGCTTTCTTTAGATTAAGAGCATCCGATATAAAAGGGGCTAGCAAATTATTAGAAGACATCAACGAAACAATCAAACAACGTGGTGATTTGAGCCAAGCCGCTAATAAAGTTAATCAACGCATTGAAGAAGCATTACTTCAACTTCAACAAGCAGAACAAACCAATATAGCCGACCTTTACTCAAAACTAGCGGCTATACAAACCCAAATTGCTGAACTTCCCGTTAAAGAACCACGTTTTTATGGTGCAAATAAATCAACAGAAACGCCAGAAGGTCGGTGGCAAAAGCTATCGAATAAATTATCAAACTATGTACGCGTTGATTTTAATGCCAATAACAAAATGGCACCAATTTTAACCTCCCAAGGGATAGGGCAATTAAAAATGACATTAGATCTATCCATTGAAAAAGCACAATGGGCAGCCATTAGTGGGCAGCCAACTATTTATCAAAATGAACTCAACCGTGTAACTGAATTTTTAAACCAATATTTTGATGCTAACTCAACACGTGTCAAAGCAATTATTACTAAAATTGATACATTAAAAAATGAAGCGATTATTACTGAAGCTCCAGACTTAACTGATACGCTCAAAGTAATTAACACCTATCTTGATTCAGAAATTGCGACCTCTACTCCCCAAAAGGGAACTAATAAAGCAGGAGGTAACTAGCTATGAATCGACTAACCGTAAAACTCATTCTCGTTGTTGTATGTTCATTAATATTAGGCATTGGTATCTCCATCGATCCTGGCTATGTTTTTATACGATTTAGCCACTTTGAATATGAGGCAGGCTTTTGGGTAACATTAGCATTAATTGGTCTTGTTATTTTTATTCTTTGGTTGATTATTACACTGATAGGAATCTCTTTTGAAATTTTCGGCCAAATAAACCCTTTCTCTCAGCAAAGAAAACATCGCTTAGGTGAAAAAGGCATGAGAGAACTTGCTGAAGGTAATTGGAGCAACGCATTAAAACATCTAAAAGTCGCTGCAAAAGCAAAAAATGGCTCTCTTTCATATTATCTTGGTGCCGCAGAGGCTGCCAATGAGCTTGGCGAGTATGATAAAAGTAATACGTTTATTGAAGCTGCTTGTGATAATGTACCTAAAGCTAAAATGGCGATCGGTTTAACATTTGCAAACTTACTATTACAACGCCAGGATTATGATAAGGCACTGGCGGTAGCAACTGAACTTCAAACCATAAAATCTAACCACCCACCAGTGATTAAATTACTCTATACTATTTACTTTAATCAAGAAAACTGGTCAGCCATTAATCAACTACTCCCTGCATTATCTAAATATCAGTTACTTCCAGAGAATACCTTAGCTAAACTTGAAGAATATACATGGAGTGCCGTGTTAAAGGAATCCTTTATCAACATCAAAGATCAACCCGTTTTGGCACTTGAACAACTGAAAAAAGTTTGGGCCAGCTTATCCAATAAGGCTCGCGATAACGTTTCGACGATTGAAACTTACATTCAACTTCTGTGCTCTCTTAATGCACCACAAGAAGCTGAAAAACTGCTTCAAAAAGCGATTAATACACACTATTGCCCCGAACTAATTTACCTGTATGGGCAAATTAAAGGGGATAATATCACCAAACAAATCAGCCTAGCCGAACAATGGTTAACAACTCACCAAGATGATCCTGTTTTATTACTCACACTAGGTAAGCTCTGCCAGCGCAATCAACTTTGGGGGAAAGCCAAAGAGTATTTGGAAAAAAGCATTCAACTTAAGCATACACCTGAGTCTTATTTTGAGTTAGCAGGCTATTATGCTGAACATGGTGATACACAAAAAAGTAACCAGCTATTTCGCCAAGGCTTACAAAAAACCCATCAAAATCTATATTTAACGCATAAGCGAGTAGATTAAAAAAAGCCAGTGCAAACTGGCTTTTTTATTATAAGATAGGTCCTAATAATCTAGCGATACCTAACCCAAAACGATAATAATATGGATATTTATGGGCATCTGCTAATGTTTTCTCTGCAGAGGCTGCAAAATCCCTAATCAGCATATCTTCAACTTCTTTATTAAACGACTCACTGATGGTCAATACCATCACCTCAAAATTCAATCTAAAAGAACGATTATCTAAGTTAGCACTACCAATTGCTGCCACATCATCATCCACTAACACTACTTTTTGATGGACAAAGCCTTCCGTATAATTAAATATCTTAATCCCCATTCTTACCGCCTCAACTGAATACAGTACAGAAGCTAAATAGACAAAAAGATGATCTTTTCGAGAGGGCAACAAAATTCTCACATCCACGCCACGTAATACAGCCAAACGTAAAGCACTCCAAACCGCCTCATCAGGGACAAAATAAGGGCTAGTAATCCAGATACGTTTTGTTGCAGAATTTAATGCCTCAATAAAAAATAATGAACAGGTCTCCTGATCATCAGCTGGACCACTAGGGATAGAAATACACGCGACACCCTCTTTAGGAAAACTTGTTTGAAATAATAACTGCGGTAATGTTCTATTGGCCCAATACCAATCTTCAGCAAAGGTTTCTTGCAAGCAAGTAACAATCGCACCTTGTAACTCAATATGAGTATCACGCCATGGAGACAATGGTGGTTTTTGCCCTAAATACTCAACCCCAACATTCAGCCCACCAACAAATGCCGTTGATCCATCGATGATCGTAATTTTGCGATGGCAACGAAAATTCCACTGAAATCGATTAATAAAACTAGCACGTGTTGAAAAAGAAGCAACATTAACTCCCGCCTCTTTTAATGTCCTAACATATCGCTTAGGTAATCGAATACTACCAACACGATCATATAAAAAATAAACCTGAACACCACGCTTCACACATTGAATTAGCTCATGTTGTAGTGCTCGCCCCAAAGCATCATCATTAACAATGAAAAATTCCATTAAAACGACTTTCTCTGCTTTTCTTAATGCAGCAAAAAGCGCATTAAATGTCTCTTGCCCATTAATCAATAAATTAATTTTATTATTAGCTAAAAGCGGCATACCTGTTAACTGATAAAATGCTTGAATACTGGCATAACGTTGGTCTGGATTATCTTTTATCACCTCTTTTATCCAACTACGCCAATTGGTGCTTTGAGTAACACTGTGCATTTCCATATCCACTTGGCGGCGTGCTTTAATATAAGCACTAAACTTATTACGTCCAAAAATAAGGTATGGAACTAGTGTTAATACAGGCATAAAAATCAAAGACACAGCCCAAGCAACCGCTCCTTGAGAAGTTCTCACTGTAAATAATGCGTGTACTGCTGCAATCACACCTAATACTTCAACTGTGATAAAAAAAGTACTAAGCCAGATAAAATGCTCGGCCTCAATAAACATCTATTTTAATAATCCTTGAATTTTTTAATCATTTATTTAAATAATATAATCAATCCTATCTATAAAAGATAATAGACTTAATGGCTAAGCTTACAGAATTAAGCATTTATTCACTTTATCGTTATTAAGCGTTTTATTTTTTGAGATATTGCCAATCAACCACTGTCTTTTCGGCACAATACCCAGCAACAAGCTTAGATAACAAATGTTGCAGCTGCTCATAGTCATCCTCATTTAAGGCAATAAGAAGCTCTTTTAACACCTTCTTCATTTCATCCCATGGCAAATAATCTTCATTTGCACACATAATCATAGGGTGTTCTGTACCTTCAACATTTTCACCAATCAATAACTCTTCATAGAGTTTTTCACCCGGTCTTAACCCTGTGAATTCGATAGCAATATCACCATTAGGATTTTCATCAGTTAGCCTGTCTAAACCAGATAATGCAATCATTTTCTCAGCCAAATCTACAATTTTAATGGGCGTTCCCATGTCCAATACAAATACATCTCCTCCTTCACCCATAGAACCTGCTTGGATAACTAATTGAGCCGCTTCTGGAATCGTCATAAAATAACGAGTCACATCAGGATGCGTCACAGTAATAGGGCCTCCATGTTTTATCTGTTGGCGAAAAAGAGGGATTACTGAACCAGAGGAACCAAGCACATTACCAAAACGTACCATCGTAAAGCATGTTTGCTGAAGGACTGGTTCCGCACTTAAACCAAATAATATAGGTTGAAACTCATGACTTAGTGCTTGCAAAAGCATCTCTGATAAACGCTTAGTTGCCCCCATCACATTAGTGGGTCTTACGGCTTTATCTGTAGAGATTAATACAAAGTTACTGACTTTTGCTAAAATAGCTGCTTGTGCTAAATTTAATGTCCCTATGACATTATTTAAAATCCCCTCTGCTATATTTTGCTCCACCATCGGGACATGCTTATAAGCAGCCGCGTGATAAATAGTATCAACTTGACACGTTGTTATTACTTTAAACAATAAATCAGCATTGCGAACAGAGCCTAAAACAGGTATTAAACGAACAGCCAGAGAAGCTTGTTGAATATAGTTTGTTAGCTCTAAATGGATACGATAAAGATTGAACTCACTATGATCAAATAAGATCAAGTCACGCACGCCAACAGTGATAATTTGTCGGCATAACTCACTGCCTATTGATCCACCCGCCCCTGTTACCATGACCACTTTATCTTTAATACAACGCTCAAATAAAGCTTCGTTCGGTGGCACAATATCTCGTCCAAGCACATCAACAATATCAATCTTTTGAATATCATCTACTTTAACCCGACCACTTGCCAAATCCGAAATACCAGGAATAGATCGAATACTCACAGGATACTTCTCCAACAAGGCAATAATTTCTCTACGTCTTGCTCTTGTAGCAGAAGGAATAGCTAGTAATATCTCTTCAACCCCTGTCTTAACTAACATTTTATTGATATCTGAAGAAGCGTAAACTTTTAATCCTGAAATACTGCGGCCAACCAGATGGCTATCATCATCGATAAACGCAACAGGATGCAAATCCTTACTCATTCGCAAACTGGTTAACAATTGATTTCCAGCTACACCTGCACCGTATATCGCCACATTAGTTGCTTTCTTAGCGTAGCGTTTAGTGAAAGGAATATGCCAATCTTTTACTAAATAATGACGAACAAGCAGCCTAAACCCCACCAATAAAATGATACTTACCCACCAGTAAATAAAAACAATAGAGCGAGGGACAAGAAAATCAGGCTGATACCAATAAATAGCTAATGCCAATAATAAAGAAGATAATGACATTGCCTTAAAAATAGCAATAATGGCTTCATTATCAAAATATCGATTAACCACTGTATTGAGTTTAAAATAGAAAAGAAATGGTAACGAAAAGCAAGGGACAGCCATAAAAAGAGGCCAATACTCACCCAAAGGGTTAATCAGCTCATCAGTGCCTAAACGTATGATAAAAGATAGCCATAGCGCAAGCCATAAAAGAAAAATGTCCGCAGCGACCTGTAAAAGGCGTTTGACAACGGTAGGCAATACCAATAATTTTGCTTTAAACGTTTTATCCATGTTTGCTTACCAATAACAACCCCATTAAAAATTCTTGAGAATAATACTATAAAATCAACCAATCATTATAGACAAAAAACAAACATCATTCTAAATGACATAGATTAAAACAATTACCAAAATATCCCATGATAATAATCCAACTTATAAGGGCAGAATGCACTGAGTAAGAGTATCTATGGAAATATTACCTACTAGCAATCTTGTCATTTACTAGCTGGCAATATAACTGAAGGTTAGCATTGAACTTAACCAACGGAGACTTACAAATGAGTAAGGATAAACTGTGGAAATTAGGTATACTTTTTTTAATACCTATTATTATTTTTATGACACCAGCCCCAGAGGGTCTACCTCTATTGGCATGGCGTATTTTTGGGCTTTACCTTGCTGCTATTTTAGGTCTCATATTAAAACCCTATTCAGAACCTGTTATATTATTGGCAACGATTGCTGCTTCAGCCGTTACAATAGGTAATACGACGCTTGCAAGTGGTGAACCTGCTGTAAAAATAGGTGAAGTATTAGGCGGTTATCAATCAGGAACTACATGGCTTGTTTTTGCTGCATTTACGCTCAGTGCTGCATTCGTAACTACTGGACTCGGTAAACGCATTGCTTACCATCTTATTAAATTGATGGGTAGCACAACCCTACGTCTAGGCTATGTTACTGCCTGTTTAGACTTGCTCCTAGCGCCTGCCACTCCGTCTAATACAGCACGTGCTGGTGGTATTGTATACCCTATTATCAACAGTGTGGTTGTAGCACTCGGTTCTGAGCCCGATAAAAACCCACGTAAAGCAGGTCATTTTTTAATGATCAATATTTACATGGTAACAAAGACCACTAGCTACATGTTTTTAACAGCTATGGCGCCCAATGCCTTAGCCTTACAAATGATGTCTCCTATATTAAAAATCAATCTATCATGGGGGCAATGGGCGCTAGCAGCGGCGGCACCAGGCTTACTTTGTTTAATTCTCACGCCACTTGTTATTTACTTTCTTTATCCACCTGAGCTTAAAAAAGTTGATAATAAATCTATTGCAGACAAAGGCCTAGCAGAGATGGGGCCAATCAAAACAAAAGAAATATTATTATTGATTATTTTCATTGCTGCACTAGGTGGTTGGGTATTCTCTAAATTCCTAAATATCAATGAAGCAACTGTAGCGCTGTGTGTAATGGCAGCAGCACTTATTATTAACATAGTCACATGGGACGATGTTCTTAAAAACAAAGGTGGTTGGAATACACTTATTTGGTATGGTGGTATCATCGGCATGTCTGGCGTACTAACCAAAGCAGGTTTCTTCGACTGGTTAGCAGAAACATTAAAACACTCCCTATCATTTGGTGAAAATGCAACTGTTGCGCTGCTCGTTCTACTGTTTATCAGCGTTGCCATTCGCTATCTATTTGCTTCTGGTGGTGCTTACGTTGCTGCAATGGTTCCTGTATTTGCTACCGTAGGTTCTCTATCAGGCGCTAACCCTATGCTTTTAGCACTTGGTTTATTATTCTCAAACGCTTATGGCGGTGCAGTAACTCACTATGGTGGTGCTGCTGCCCCTATTATATTTGGCGCAGGCTATAACGACATCAAGTCATGGTGGATTATTGGGGGAATTATTGCTTTTGGAACCTTAATAATACACTGCACACTAGGAATCGCCTGGTGGGAACTACTCATATCAATGGGACTTATTTAATTTCCTAAATTTGGCCCTGCCCCCCTAAAATGGGTGCAGGGTATTTTTAACTTCTACTCCTTTACTCTACAAATTTCCTTTAAAATATTTCCCACATGTTGTGCTCTAAATAGTTATGGAACCATCCTACTACTAAGAAGAATAAAACCTGATAAAAAAACACCTAGATTAAGCAATTAAATCGCTTACATCAAAAAACATAGTATAAAAAAGCCACCTATTGATCATGTTATTAACTCAATCAACAGGTAGCTTAAAGTCATGTCATTACTTAGCCTTTAAATGCATACATAAACCTAAAAAGTACTAATAATAACCGATACCTTTAAATAATAAACGTGCTGTTCTATAACCTTCAGCTGACGTAATATGAATAACGCCATTATGGTTTTCATACTCTACACTGGCCTCAATCACTCCACTTGGGTGACCAATTCTAAGATGCTTGTCTTGCGTATGTTTACCTTTTAATTCATTAACAATTGTCCCTGGAATAACAGCTGCTACTGATGTACACATAGCCCCAGTCATGGCGTATGAGGGGTGCATTTTTTGCATTGCCATCATTCGACTCGATATATCTATTTGCGATGCATCAATAGACTCCCCACTAATCGATTTATAGTTAACAGGCTCTGAAATGATTGCCAATTTGGGGACATTGGAACTTTTTAATACTGCGTCCTCAATCGTATCAACTAAACCC
>CAYNAM010000051.1:0-17280 GCA_964395065.1 uncultured Ventosimonas sp. | reverse complement strand
GAATCAATCTTTTTGCTTACTGCCTATCGAGGACGCGCATTATACACCCTCAACATAACACGTCAAGAACTTTTTTTGCCTTTTTTCGTTTTATTTCTTTAACACGTCGACAGCCAAGCCAGATCCATTGGTATTTCAATAACCTTCACTTTCATAAATCTCTTTTTAGTTTATTTGATTCACGTAAATCTTCAAGAAACAGATATTGCCCTCTTAATAAAAGACAAGTTTATCGTTATATATTGAACTTCTAAATCTATGCCTTTCTCCCCACATGCATCTACTATTAGTAATGTGCAGTAAGTGCCATTTATACCTTTAATGTCAAATGGCTTTCTTAGATGACCGTTAAGGTAACTAATCGCCTTTTATTTTTGTTCTGTATTCTCTGAAGTTACTCTATGGATCGCATAACGTTTAGCACGCTGATTGCCGAGATAAAAGTCTATACTATCTATGACTAGGCTATTAATGACTCCTTGATTTTCATTTGGTGTAGTAGGTATAACATTCCATTCGTTATTCTTTCCAACTCTGCTCCCTCTCTAAAAATCAAGTCATCACTTTGTGCGGACTGCCCTGACTGAAATAATAATGTCTGATTTTTTGTTTAGGTTTAGTGTAAATTTAACAGTTGCTCCTTTTCTATCATCCGATAACTTTACTGATTTTATTTCTACAGACTTCAAGTCTCCTGATTTTTCCATATCTTCATAAGCACTAGCAAGCAACATATTATTTTCTCTTTTGCCTGTGTTATTTTAGCATCATTAAGATCACACAAATAGACCATCGCAGCAACCTGGTCTATTTTTTTACTGGCGATATTTTGAAGAAATTTTCAACTGTTTTTCTGATGTATTGCTCTTTGAGCAGAGCAATAAGTGTACTCAATAATATAAAGATGAATATACTAAGACCTATTTTCTTCATCACAACGAGGTCTCCTTAAAACTTCCTATTTAAAGCATTTATTTTAGTTACTTGCACAGTTTTATAATTGCACATATTATGGAATGCTGACTTTCTCTGTTTAATTTTAGGTAGCACATGAAAATTATCATTTTAGGAGCAGGACAAGTAGGCACTACTGTTGCCGAACAACTTGCTAATGAAGCAAATGATATTACTATTGTTGATTTAAATGCAGAACGCCTTAGTAACTTAGGGGACCGACTCGATATTCGTACCATTCGCGGTATGGCATCTTTTCCTAAAGTACTGCGTCAGGCTGGAGCTGATGATGCTGATTTACTAGTTGCGGTGACAAGTAGTGATGAAGTAAATATGATTGCCTGTCAAGTGGCTTATACTTTATTTCATACTCCAAAGCGTATTGCGAGGATACGCAGTGCTGCTTATTTAGAAAGGGAGGAGCTTTTTAGTGATGAGGCCATTCCTATTGATGTGATTATCAGCCCTGAGCAATTGGTGACTCATTATATTTATCGCCTTATTGAGCACCCTGGGTCTTTCCAAGTTATTGATTTTGCAGAAGGTAAAGCTCAACTCGTTGCAGTTAAAAGCTATTATGGTGGTGCATTAATTGGCCAACAGATTCAACAAATAAAAACGCTCTTACCTCATGTTGAGGCACGTATTGTTGCCATTTATAGAAATGATCGCCCTATTCTTCCTAATGGAGAAACCATTATTGAGGTAGATGACATTGTCTTCTTTATTACTGCCAGAAGTAATGTTCGATTAATTATTAGCCTTCTAAGACGAGCCGAACTTGCTAATAAAAAAATTGTTATCGCGGGAGGAGGCAATATTGGTGAACGTTTAGCAGAAGCTATTGAGTCACGCTATCAAGTTAAAATTATTGAACATAATCTTAATCGTTGCAAAGAGCTTTCTGAGCGATTAAACACAAGCATTATTTTACAAGGTAGTGCTTCTGATAAGGAGTTATTAGTTGAGGAGAATATCTCTGATGCTGACGTTTTTTTAGCACTAACTAATGATGATGAAGCAAATATTATGTCTTCGTTACTAGCAAAACAGTTAGGAGCGAAGAAGGTGATGACGATTGTTAATAATCCTGCCTATGTAGATCTAATTCAAGCCAATACGATTGATATCGCTATTCACCCACAGAGTATTACAATTGGTAGTTTATTAACGCATGTCAGACGTGGTGATATGGTCAGCGTTCACTCTTTACACCAAGGTGTTGCTGAGGCAATTGAAGCGATTGCTCATGGTGATGAGCATTCAAGTAAGGTTGTGGGAAGAACTGTTGGAAGAGTAGCCTTACCGCCGGGTGCGATTATTGGTGCTATCGTCAGAGGTGATGAAGTCATCATTGCTCATGACGATACTTTAATTCAATCAGAAGATCATATTATTTTATTAGTGGTTGATAAAAAATATATTTCTGATGTGGAAAGGCTTTTTGAGGTCAACATTGGTTTTTTCTAACGCCTTTATGATGCTCTAATCTTCAATTTCTTAATGGAAAAACTAAAATGATCGCAATAACTTCTGTTACCACAAAGACTCCCTCTAAGTATATTAAACGACTCTGTAAACATTTTGCTCACAAGGTTACAGTTAAATACGATGATGATAAAGGTGAAATTTTATTTAATATAGGAAAAGGGGCTATCACCAAAACAGTCGATGGGTTAGTGATGAGAGCAGAGGCTAACTCAGCAGAGGATTTAGCTACTGTAATTGATATTATGGATAGGCATTTTGTTAGGGTTGCATGGCAAGAAGAGTTAACTCTCAACTGGGAAGTTTTGTAATACAATAATTTTTCCATTATCTAAAACATCCCATACTCAGTCATTGAAAAGGGCTCACCTTCACCAACAATAAGGTGATCTAGCACCTTGACATCAATATAAGAAAGTGCGTTGACAATCACTTCTGTTAGTAACTTGTCATTATGACTTGGTTCTGTTGAACCTGATGGATGGTTATGTGCCAGAATAACGGCAGCCGCATTGAAGTGTAAGCATCTTTTGATAATTTGCCGCGGATAAACGGTTGATTCATTAATACTACCATAAAATAAATTTTCATAGCTAATCACTTGGCATTTACTATCTAAAAATAAACAACCAAAAATCTCATGGGGTTCATTTCTTAATTGCGCACAGAGATAGTCTTTAACTATTTGTGGATTATCCATAACTGAACCTTTTTGCAAACGCTCTGCTAAATGGCGTTTACTCATTTCTAATACAGCTTGTAGCTGCGCATATTTGGCCTCTCCTAGTCCTAAATGAGCACTGAAAGAAGCTAGATCAGATTCTAGCAATGCGCGTAAGCTGCCAAACTCCGTTAATAGCTGCCTTGCTAAATCAACTGCACTTTTTCCTTTTACACCTGTTCTTAAAAAAATGGCTAGTAACTCTGCATCTGTTAATCTGCCAGCACCTTGTGATAATAGTTTTTCCCTCGGTCTTTCAGTGGCTGGCCAATCTTTAATACTCATCTATACATCCTTAATATGTCTTTGTTGTAATGCTTATAGTAAAATACTTCTATTGGAAAATATTTTTTTATTTATACTATTTTATATTAATCATTCATTTTATTATTTGAGAGTCCTATGACTACTGTTCGTACACGCATTGCCCCCTCCCCTACAGGTGACCCTCATGTTGGGACAGCCTATATTGCTCTGTTTAATCTTTGTTTTGCTCGCCAACATGGCGGTAAGTTTATTTTAAGAATAGAAGATACTGATCAAGTTAGATCAACTCGCGAATCAGAGCAACAAATTTTTGATGCTTTACGCTGGTTAGGCATAGAGTGGGATGAAGGCCCAGATGTGGGTGGTCCTCATGGCCCATACAGACAAAGTGAACGCAGTGAAATCTATAAAAAATATGCGAGTGAACTCGTGAATAATGGCCATGCTTTCCATTGTTTTTGTAGTGCTGAACGTTTAGACCAAGTACGTAATGAGCAAATGGCAAGGCAAGAAACACCACGTTACGATGGCCATTGTATGCATCTTAGTCAAGAAGAAGTGACTACACGTTTAGCAAATAATGAACCCAATGTTATTCGCATGAAAGTCCCATCTGAAGGTATTTGTGTAGTTCCTGATATGCTGCGTGGTGATGTTGAAATCCCATGGGATCGTATGGACATGCAAGTCTTAATGAAAACTGATGGTTTACCTACTTATTTTCTTGCCAATGTGGTTGATGATCATCTCATGGGCATTACCCATGTTCTACGCGGTGAAGAATGGCTTCCTTCAGCACCAAAGCTTATCAAGCTTTATGAATATTTTGGTTGGGAACAACCTGTACTTTGCTATATGCCGTTATTACGTAATCCTGATAAAAGTAAATTATCTAAGCGTAAAAATCCGACTTCTATTACCTTTTATGAGAAAATGGGCTTTTTACCTGAAGCATTACTTAATTATTTAGGCCGTATGGGTTGGTCAATGCCAGATGAAAGAGAAAAGTTCACTTTACAAGAAATGATCGAAAATTTTGATCTTTCTCGAGTTTCTTTAGGCGGGCCAATTTTTGATGTTGAAAAACTGGCATGGCTCAATGGTCAGTGGATACGTGAGCTTTCTGTACAAGAGTTTGTACAACGTGCGACTGATTGGGGTTTACTAAATCAAAGCAATTTTGAGAAAATTACTCCCCTATTACAAGACCGTGTTGAAGTATTTAGCCAAATTATCCCATTAATCAGCTTCTTCTACATGGGTGAAATTCCACTAGATTTAAAACTATTCGAACATAAAAAACTATCACCTGAGCAAGTTCGCCAAGTCATGCAATTACTTTTATGGAAACTCGAAAGCCTACGACTCTGGGATAAAGACCATATCATGAATTGTATTCAATCCATCGCTAACTATTTTGAGCTGAAGTTGCGCGATATTATGCCGTTGGTATTTGTCTCCATCACAGGGCAAAGTAGCTCAGTTCCCGTGTTGGATGCAATGGAATTACTAGGCCCAGACCTCTCAAGATTCCGTTTCCGTAAAGCATTAGAAGCATTAGGTGGTGTTTCAAAGAAAGAAACAAAAGCATGGGAAAAACTGCTCCCCTTAATTTCATGATAATAAAATTAAAGGGGCTACAAAGCCCCTTTAATTATTCTAGGTATTTTGCTGATAGTTGTTTAAATTTTTCATCACCGATAATCTCTATCATCTGTGACGTAAATACCTGTGGTAATATTGACTGATACCTAGCTGAATCCAATACCAAAAGATGTAAATAATTATCTAAATTACGATATTTTTTATTGAGCGCAATATCCAACTCATTCCAAAAAGCTGCACCTTTTATATAAAATAACGCATAATAATTAAAGCTTTTCGTTTCCCAAAATTTTTTATCTATCTCATACAGCCCTAACTTATTCAACGCATTTTTATTACTACGTTGCCATAGTTCCAAAGCTGTATTGTTTAAACGTCCTAACGATAAGGATTTATAACTATAATAATCAGCTAAGCTTTCACAAGCCCAACGAGGAAAAGAAGAACACGGTACCAGTAAATGAACATACTCATGTAGCATGGTTTCTTGAAATCTTGGTTCCCAATTCTCAGCAAACCCTGCACCTTGCGTATAGTAATTAACTAATGCTATATGATCTTTTGCTACTCCACCTGCATCTTTTAAAACTCGATCATCTTGCCCTAGCATGATAACGGAAATAGGCCTCTCAATATGATCACCTAATTGATTGGTAAAAACCTTATTTAAATACCGTAAATTAGGTTCTAATTGAATCATTAACCTACGCTTATCAATTGACTCGGCTATCTTGTCTGAATAGATTTCAAACTGTTTTCCCACCAAATTTACAGAGGTTGGAGTCTTACCCCAAACTAAAAATAGGAAAGGTTCTTTAATAGTAGGAAGTGGCTCACAGCGTTGCTGACCAATACAAACCATTGCTTTCGTTACATGACTAAAACGAGGAAAATTTCTACTTTCAGATAAAATCCATTGCCCATTATTTAAATAATAATCCTCTCTTGATCTTGCGCCAATCCCTATCATTGATTGTTTTTTAACACCAATGATCCAATAAACTAATCGACAAGTATAAGGTCGACCATAAGCAATGGGAGTATCATTATCGGCACAAAAAAGTTGCTTATCTGGGCGCTCGTCACCTTGATAAAACCTTGAGCGGCTAACAATGAAAGTACCAAGCTTTTCAGTGTTAACTTCTACTCTAATTTGTAATTGCGGATAAAATTCTTTTTGTAAAAGATAAGTGACTTCATTCAAGTTATTTGCTTTGGATGCAATAGAAAAAAATACCCCTATTAACAGCAAAAAAAACTTACCCTGCATAAAGCTCAATAATATATCCTTATCCTATTAATGAATTTATTAACGAACAAAGGGTAATCATCTTATCAATGATTACCCTTTGTTTTTTACTATTTCTGTTTATAGTTTTTTAAGAATTTTTCTAGGCGTTTAATCGCTTCCTCTAAATCATCCACACGAGGTAAAGTGACTATTCTCAGATGATCTGGATGAATCCAGTTAAATGCTGTACCTTGTACTACAAGAATTTTTTCTTGTAATAAGAAGTCTAATACAAGCTTCTCATCATTACGGATAGGATAAACCTTAGGATCTAGCTTAGGGAAGGCATATAAAGCACCCATTGGCTTAACACAACTAACCCCAGGAATAGCATTTAACATTTGCCATGTTATTTCACGCTGCTCATATAAACGACCACCTGGTTTTACCAAATCTTGAATCGTTTGATAACCACCTAGAGCCGTTTGAATGGCATTTTGAGCAGGCACATTAGCACATAGACGCATATTAGAGAGCATATTAATCCCCTCTATATAACCTTTGGCTGCACTTTTATTACCTGAAATAACCAACCAGCCTGATCTAAAGCCTGCACTTCTATAAACTTTCGATAAGCCGCCAAACGTAATAAACACAACATCATTTGCTAATGAGGCTGCAATGGTGTGTTTAGCATCATCGTAGAGAATCTTATCGTAAATTTCGTCAGAGAAAATAACTAAATTATGTTGTCTTGCAACCTCAATAATTTCCAGTAATAACTCTTTAGAATATACAGCTCCCGTTGGGTTGTTAGGATTAATTAATAAAATTGCTTTGGTATTTTTAGTAATTTTAGACTTAATATCATTAACATCTGGAAACCAATTCGCTTGCTCATCGCACAGATAATGCACTGCTCTACCACCTGACAAGGTAGTCGCCGCTGTCCATAAAGGATAGTCTGGTGCTGGAATAAGCACCTCATCCCCATTATTTAACAGTGCTTGAAGAGACATAACAATGAGTTCAGAAACCCCATTACCAATATAAATATCTTCTACGGTAACGCCTTCTACTAAATTTTGTTGGTAATATTGCATCACCGCTTTACGAGCACTAAACAAACCTTTTGAGTCACAATAACCTTGTGCTAACGGAAGATTTTTTATCATATCTTGCAGCATTTCAGCTGGCGCTTCAAAGCCAAACGTCGCAGGATTACCAATATTTAATTTTAAAATGCGTTGTCCTTCTTCTTCTAAGCGCTTTGCATGTTCTAAAACTGGCCCACGAATATCATAACAGACATTAGCCAATTTATTGGATTTTTCAAAAATCATATAATTATCTCTTCGATAACAATTAGTGAGTTTAGCTCTACGAATTTATTTAGTAGAATTTCGTTATATCATACGACTAGATAAAGTAATAAGAAAGTATTCTTTACTTTTTTTAAAAATTATAGCGTATAATTAAAAATTATTTTTTTAGCTATGTATTAATATAAAAAAACAATGACTCCTATTCAACATTATCAAGCTGATCTCAAGCGTCCTGATTTTGCTAAAGATGCAGCACAAGAAAACGCTGTAAACCATTTACAGCGACTCTATGACGATTTAATCGCTGCTCATAATAAACGCAACTCTTTCATAGGAAAGCTCTTTCAAAAAAACAAACCTGTCAAAGGACTCTATTTTTGGGGGGGCGTTGGACGTGGGAAAACTTATTTAATGGACATCTTTTATGATGCCTTACCTTTCCCTGAAAAAATGCGAACTCATTTTCACCGTTTTATGAAACGTGTGCATGAAGACTTAACGGAATTAAAAGGCCATAAAAACCCGTTAACACTTATTGCTGATCGTATTGCAAAAGAAGCGCAAATAATTTGTTTTGATGAGTTTTTTGTTTCCGATATCGCCGATGCTATGATATTAGGCACATTATTTGAAGAAATTTTTAAACGAGGAGTCTCTTTAGTTGCCACCTCTAATATTGAGCCAGAAGGACTCTATAAAGATGGTCTACAACGAGCTCGTTTTCTACCTGCAATAGCTCTTTTAAAAGAAAATACAGAGGTCATCAATGTTGATAGCGGTATTGACTATCGACTACGTGTACTCGAAAAAGCCGACCTTTATTATTATCCAAATGATGATAAAGCAGAGCAACATCTCATAAAAACATTTGAAGGTCTTGCCACAACGCCAACAGAGATTGAAGAAAATATTGATCTTACGATCGAAAATAGAATAATCCATGCTAAAAAAACTTGCAGGAATGCAGCATGGTTTGAATTTAGAGAAATCTGTGATGGCCCTCGCAGTCAAAATGATTACATTGATATTGCCAAGCTTTACAAAGCCGTGCTTATTTCCAATGTAGAACAAATGGATGCCTCCAAAGAAGATATCGCTATTCGATTTATCTATTTAGTAGATGAGTTTTATGATCGTAACGTAAAACTTATTTTATCGGCTGAAGTTTCACTAGAAAATATCTATGTGGGTACTCGCTCTGAATTTGCCTTTCAACGTACGCTTAGTCGCCTATTAGAAATGCAATCTCAGGAATTTTTAGCAAGGGCACACAAAGAGGCTTAATCACTACGCAAATACTTACTCCCAAGTATTTGCGACTAACCATTGCCGTAATAATACAGTGGTTGCTTTAGGGAGCTCAAGCGGTGGTAGATGCCCACAACGCGGTAGTAGATGCAATATCGCATCAGGGATGGCACGCGCCATCTTCATTGACTCAGTCGGAGGAGTTAATTGATCATCCTCTCCAACGATCACCATCGTGGGCACTTTTATTTTACTCAAAGTCTCTGTCGAGTCTGGTCGATTTATAATGGCTGTCTGTTGTCGAATAAACACTTCTTTCCCTAAACTTGCCGCCATCCCCATAACTTCTTCAGCAACAGGCGTATTCAATTTATCTTTATAAATTAATGTGGGTAATAATCTTGGCGTAACACCTAAAAAACGCCCCTCTTCCGTGATACGTAACAACCCCCTTCGCTTTTGTAACCTTTCAGGCTCATCTAACCTAGCCATCGTATCGAGTAGCGCTAAACAAATAACGCGTTCTGGTGCTTGACGCATAATTTCAAAAGAAACATAACCTCCCATCGACAAACCTGCTAAAGCAAAACGTTCGGGTGCTTCTGCAAGTATCCGTTTCGCCATATTTTCAACAGAGTCATCTAGAGAAAGGTCTGCCACATACGGATTACAAACATCATTCAAATTCTCTACCTGATGCTGCCATAATCTTTCATTACACAGTAACCCGGGTAACATAATCAATGTCGTTTTTTTCTTATTTATCATCTAACTTCAACTTCGTCTTTTATTAAAATTAATAGAGATATCAAGTTATCTTATCTTTGTATTATTAGGTAAAAAATCTTTATCAGCCTCATAGCTGCTTGTCAGAAATTTATCTAATGCTTGTAAGTCACCTGGATTCAATGTACCCACTACCTGCTTTAATCGTAACACATCAAGAATATAGCTATAACGCGCATTATTATAATTTCTAACAGCATCATACAACCTACGTTGAGCATCTAACACATCAACAATATCATTAGTGCCTGCCTGAAAGCCTATTTTTGTAGCATCCACTGCACTTAAACTTGAGACAATAGTTTCTCTTAACGCTTTAATTTGCTCAATATCTGCATTGATTGCACGATGATAATCTGTTGTATTTTGAACAACTTTACGTCGTAGACTTTCTTGTTCATGTTCAGACATCATTAATGCTGAACGTGCTTCGCGCGCTTGTGATGAAGTTAGACCACCAGAATAAATGGGAATTTGTAATTCTACTCCAACACTACTTTGAGAAACATTAGCACCATAACGAGCAACTGTTGTAGCTGTATTAGTGAAATTAAACGCATCATTATCACCTCGCTTATAAGAAGCAATAAAATCAACTGTTGGCGCATGGCCTGACTTACGCTGTTTTACAGTTTTCTCAGCAGCTGCTACACCATAAAACCCAGCTCTTAGACTAATATTTTGCGCCACTGCTTTATCAACCCAAGCTTGAGCATTATTTGGAATGGGGGCCGTAATAGGTAATGTATGTTGTATACCTTTGACTGCCTCATAATGGCGATCAGTCAATGTTGTTAAGGCTTGAAAAGCATCCTGTACACTTTTCTCAGCAGTCACTCTAGTAGCACGCGACATATCATAGGCCGATTGAGCTTGTAAATAATTTGTTTTATCGGCCAACCCTAACTTGAAGCGCTCTAGTGCCTCAGCGGCTTGACGCTTATAGGCTTGCTCTTCTGCCTTTGTTGCTGCCAAATCATCTTGTGCTTGTAGAATATTAAAATACACTTGAGCCGTTTGTAAAATGAGCTGTTGCTCCGTAACAGCAAGGTTTAATTTCGCTTGCTCATCTGTAGCGTATGCAGCTTGTAACTGGAACCATCTATCGACCCGAAAAATTGGCTGAGTTAGACTAATGCCATACTCATAAGAGTTGCGCCGCATTGTATTAGGTGGTTGATCAAGTGCTGTCCGTGTATTCTTATAATCGGCATTTCCTGAAATTTGTGGTAATAACCCAGCTTTTGCTTGCGGAACGACCTCTTGCTTAACCTCATATTGAGCTTTAGCGGCCGCTAAGTCTGAATTATTATCAACAGCATCATAATAAACACTGAGAAGTCCTACTTTTACAGTTGGCTTATCAACGTTATGATTGCCCGCCACAGCATGCATGTTAGCAACAAAAACAATGCTGCTTATGATAGAAATCCGACTAAGTAACCTCATATCTATTCATCTCAAATAAATATTACTACTTTTTATATTAGATAAATCACTAATACACTATAAATGACCAAGGAAACAACTGCCTATCTTCTTTAATCTAGCAGTCAATAGTTTAGAGATTATAAAGACAAATTAATTCAAAAAGAACAAATAAAAAAATACCCTGACAATGCAGGGTATTTTTAATGATTAACACTAAAGCTAATTACTTAGCAGCAGGTTGTACTTGTTCAACAGTCACATCTTCTTGAGGAACTTCAACTTGCGCTTCAACAGTTGCATCTACACGACGATTCATCGCGCGGCCTTCTTTTGTTGAGTTATCTGCAATAGGATCATTCTCACCATGACCAACAGCTTGTACACGGCTAGCTTCAACACCATAAGTATCTACAAGTGCATTACGTACAGCGTCAGCACGTTCTTGTGATAACTTTTGGTTATAAGCTTCTGGACCTACAGAGTCAGTATATCCTTCAACAACTGTTGTTGTTTGTGGGAATTGTTTCATAAAGTCAGCTACTTGCTTAATATCGTCATAGCTACCTTCATTGATAGTGGCTTTATCAAAAGCAAACTTAACATCTAACTGAACACGTAAAGTTTCGATAGCTGGAGGAGCTGGTTGAACAACAACCACTTCTTCCACTGGTTCAACTTTTTTACCGCCACCGAAGTTAAAGCCTAGAGCACCTGCTAACATGTACTCACCATGGTGGTTTCCTAAGCCGTACATACCATCTACACCAGCACGTGCATAGAAGTTATCAGTGAAGTATAACTTAGCACCAACACCTAAGTTTAGGATAGTATCGCGGTCACGCCCAGTATAGTGTCTTTTTGTTGAATTACTGATCGATTGGTGTGCAACCCCAGTAGAAATGTAAGGACGCACCCAGTCACCTGGTTGACCAAAGTGATAATAAGCATCAAGAGAAGTTAAAGAACCTTTAATTTTTTTACGACCTGTTTCACCATAAGTAAGTGTACCATTATCGTCATAAAAACCTCTTAGACGTTCTCCACGTAGGTCATGGTATTCGCCGTAAGATAAAGCAAGCTCAACATCATCTGTTAAAAAGTAACCTAAACCACCACCGTATAACTGACCATTACCCATGCTACGATCACTGTCTGTAAAATAACGTTTTACAAACACCTCACCTTCTACAGAACCTTTACCTTGAGCAAATACACCCGCAGAGGTTACTGCAATCAAAGAACCAGCAACAAGAGCTAAACTTTTCTTCATTTTCATCATTACATCTCCCATTTAATATGGACTATCTTGTAAAACAATATTTTGTTATGCGTCAATTTTAACAGAGTTCTTGCGCATACCAGTATCAACACTCAATTCTGTCATGTAACGTTCAGGAAAGTAGGCCATAATTAACCTTAAGTATAATAAAAATTACTTAACTTTCTTGCTCAAAGCCTTTTTTATTAACGCTTTTAGACTTATCGCTGCCAATAATAAACAAATTATTACAGAGCAACCGTATTATTGGCGTCCAGAATGTCCAAAACCGCCATCACCGCGCTCGGTTGCCGTAAACTCATCAACAAAGTCGAATGTAGCCTGCACAACAGGCACGAGAACTAACTGAGCAATGCGCTCTCCTACCGTGATAGTAAAAGGTTTATCTCCACGATTCCAACAAGACACCATCAGCTCTCCTTGATAATCTGAATCAATTAACCCTACCAAATTCCCCAAGACAATGCCATGTTTATGCCCCAAACCTGAACGCGGTAAAATCATAGCAGCCAACTCAGCATTAGCGATATAAATCGATAATCCTGTGGGGATTAAAATAGTTTGTCCAACCTCAAGTACCGTATCTTGCTCAAGCATGGCTCGTAAGTCAAGCCCAGCAGAACCTTCTGTGGCATAAGCAGGCATAGGAAAATCTTTACCTAATCGTTTATCAAGAATTTTTGTTTGTAATTTATACATGATGAGTCTCTTTCAAATAATACGATGTAATCAGTTCCATCAATCGTCGTGCAATCTTTGTCTTACTCGTCAACGCTAAGCGCGTTGCTTTCAACTCTCTATCAACCAATGTGATCATATTATTATCACTGTTAAATCCAATTGCTGGGTTTGAAACATCATTAGCGACAATTAAATTCAAATTCTTTATTTTTAATTTCTTTTCAGCATACTCCAGCAAGTTCTCTGTTTCAGCAGCAAACCCTACACAAAAAGGTCTGTCCTCTTTAGCCGCAATAGTAGCTAGAATATCAGGATTACGCACGAGCTCTAACAATAGCCCTTGCTCATTATCTGGTTGTTTTTTTAGTTTTTGCTTAGCAACAACTTGCGGACGGAAATCTGCCACCGCAGCCACTGCAATAAAGATATCACTAGGCATGACAGATTCACAAGCCACTAACATGTCTTGTGCACTCACCACATTAATTCGCTCAACACGATCAGGGGTAGCTAAACTAACAGGGCCACTGATTAAAATAACCTCAGCACCTTCTTCAACCGCCGCTTCGGCTAATGCAAACCCCATTTTTCCTGAACTATGATTAGTAATATAGCGAACAGGGTCTATATTTTCTTGTGTAGGTCCCGCCGTAATCACAACACGCTTCCCCGTTAAGGCCTTTGTTGTAAAACTATTGGCGATATGCTGGGCAATCGCGATGGGTTCTAACATACGACCTGGGCCAATATCACCACACGCTTGCTCACCACTATCAGGGCCAACTATTAAAAAACTACGAGTTAATAGTTTATTCACATTCTCTTGCGTCACTGAATCACGCCACATCGCTTGATTCATTGCCGGTGCTAACATCACCTTCGCATCAGTGGCTAATACGAGCGTCGTCAGTAAGTCATTCGCCTGACCTGCTGCTAAACGGGCTAATAGATTAGCCGTTGCAGGTGCAACAATGACCAAATCAGCCCATCGTGCTAGTTCAATATGCCCCATTGCTGCTTCAGCGTTTGGATCTAATAAATCAACATGCACAGGGTTACCTGACAAAGCTTGCAATGTTAAAGGCGTAATAAATTCACAACCCGCTCTAGTCATCACTACCTTAACATCAGCGCCTTGCTCTTTTAACTTACGAATTAACTCCGCACTTTTATAAGCGGCAATACCACCACCCACACCCAAAACAATACGTTTATTGTGTAATCGCCGCATGATATTCTCTCAACTTAGCTACTCACAGATTATTAAAAATTATTTATTATATTAACATAATTGGCTTTCTTAAATATTATCCTGTCATCGTACTATCCATAGATGGAAGATGCTTTTAAGCAATCAATAAAACTTTTTTGTAATTTCGTTACAGGCCGATCTTTCAGCGTTAATAGAAAAAGTGAACGTGATAATGTTTTAAACTGTGGTACATCAAAAATTTTGAGCTGTTTTAAGCTCACAAGATCTTGCACAATGCATAGGGGTAGTATTGCCACGCCTGCACCACACGCAACCATTCTGGCAATACCTTCGTTACTAGCAATAGTTAACTGTTTTTTAGGATGAATAACCAACTGCTCTAGCATCTTTTCAGTAACGAGATATGTTCCAGACCCCCGCTCTCTTATCAGCCATTGCTGATTGACTAACTCTTCATATGAAAAATTAGCATCTGGATGTGTAATGATTACTAGCTCTTCATCCTGCCAAACCTCTTTGATAATACGTGAGTCATTCACATCGCCCTCAACTAATGCCAAATCTATGTGGCAATCGATTAACGATTGCCACATAGACTCTGTATTACCCACCTCTATTCTTAGATTAATATCAGGATATCGCCGATGAAACTGCATTACATAATCAGCTACCCAATAACTTGCTATCGTACTACTCGCACCAATCGTTAATTTCCCTTGTTTTAACCCAACACGCGATTGTAAATCATCCATCGCCACCCGCTCTAAAGAGAAAATAGCACGAGCATGCTCAAATAAAGCCTCACCATCTGCTGTTAACCTTATAGCTCGATGCCGTTTAACCCCTACCAAACCTCGCTCAATTAATATCAAGTCTAGTTGATTCTCTAACTCTTTAATGGCTTTCGATACTGCCGGCTGGCTGATACAAAGTTTTTCTGCTGCTCTTGAAAAACTCTGCTGCTCAACTACATGATAAAAAATACGCACTAGATGCAAATTAAGAGACATAACTAAAATTCATGAACCTATAAATAATATATATTTTATTCATAATATATTTTGTAATAAGCTTATGTCAAATAGTTTTAAGGAAGCAAATACCAATGTTACATGAGCAAAAAATACACCACAATCTTCAACACTTAAAAATAAATAATTTTTGGTGGGGAATTTTATTAATTGTCGCTATTGCTTGTGCTAGCGAATACTTTGCAACTCTATCCTTTATTAACTCATTAGGATTAAGCACATTAACTATTGCCATAGTATTAGGTATCGTTATTGGCAATACGTTTTTTGGAAAAATAAGTGCCTATACAGAAACAGGTGTAGACTTTTCTAAAAACAACCTATTGCGCTTAGGCATTATTCTTTATGGCTTTCGCATTACCTTTCAAGAGGTAAGTTCTGTTGGTTTAGATGGGCTACTTACTGCTATTACTATGGTTGCTTGCACATTCTCACTGGCACTCTTTTTAGGAACTAAAGTCTTTAAATTAGACAAGCAAACTGTCATGCTCATTGGGGCAGGTAGCTCAATTTGTGGAGCAGCGGCAGTCATGGCGGCTGAACCAGTGGTAAAAGGGCAAGCACATAAAGTTTCCGTTGCAGTAGCTACAGTTGTTGTATTTGGGACGATGGCAATGTTTTTATATCCCCTCCTTTTTCCTTACCTACACTTATCAGAGCAGGCTTACGGTGTATTTGCAGGTTCAACTATTCACGAAGTCGCTCAAGTTGTAGTCGCGGGTAATGCTATTAGCCCTGAGGCAGCTTCTGCCGCTGTTATTGAAAAAATGCTTCGTGTCATGCTACTGGCTCCATTTTTAATGGTATTATCTTTTGGTTTATCAAAAAAAGGGAAGAGTGCCGATAAAACTAAAATCACAATTCCTTGGTTTGCTGTATTCTTTATCTTAGTTGTATTATTTAACTCTTTAATCAGCTTACCAAGCCAAATGATCACACTCATTAATGGGTTAGATACTTTTTTACTCACCATGGCTATGGCAGCATTAGGCGTCAGAACAAACCTTGGAGCAATCCGCCAAGCCGGTGTGAAACCTTTATTGTTAGCAGGTAGTTTATTTATATTTTTAATTATAGGTGGTTATGCAATTAACCTAGGTGTTCATCAGTTCTTTCCATTAAGCTTATAATAATGATCAATGACCTGTTCAACTTTTGGCAAATACTGGTCAAACTGTGTATATAATGCAGAACCTTTTGGCCAGTTTCTTAAAAACCGCGCACGATCTTTTGCGTAAGCCCGCAGATATGAACGATTATTGTGATGTTGTTTTACTGCATCCAAATCAATAAGCACCCACTGTTGATTAACCCAAAACAAATTAGTTCCTTTTAGATCACCATGGGTAATACGCTGCGCAATTAAACGGTCAAATAGGATACCTATCGCTTCTAACTCTACACTAGGTACTTCACTTTGTTCATAACGTCTTAGATGTGTTAATAAATCTGGACCTTCTAAATATTCTGTTATCAGCCAAGCCCTACCACGCAGACCTTGAAACCGTTCTTCGATCAATGCTAAAGGCTTAGCCGTAGGAATACCCAGCATCATTAGCCTAAAACCTTCCTGCCAAGAGTGCCAACCACGCGTAGGACGCCAAAAGCGACTCAACCTGTGTTTAAAACTTTTAATATTATAACGCTTCAAGACAATATGCAGACCATTAACCACAGTATCGACCACATTTGTCGTACCAAAGCCTTTAATAAAACGTCCCTTATCGATAAATTGGTCAGGATTGGCTAGCAAAGGGGCTAAGGTTGCCTCCTGTTGGCGAACAACACCATAAAAACCATTCAGTGTGTTTTTTACACTAAACAACGTACAATCTCGCTGGATTTTTTTTAGTATATTATTTACTCTCCACCGCCTAACACTGACAATAGCTTTGTATAACTCATCCATCGATAGTATTACCGTTGTATTGTATTGTTGATAATAACGGATGTACTCAGCTAATAAAGTGTCAATTTCAGGAGGTAACTGTGCAAAAAAAACGGCTAAATTGTCAGTGAC
>CAYNAM010000050.1:0-17680 GCA_964395065.1 uncultured Ventosimonas sp. | reverse complement strand
TAGCCGCACCAATACCAATCAGATAAAGTAAAAAGACAATATTTTGCCCACCCACAGGGAAAAATGCAGCAGCAAATAATGCGTAAACAGGTAAACGAGCACCACACGACATAAAAGGAGCCATTGCCATCGTCATTAAACGATCACGCTCTGTTTCCAATGTCCTTGTTGCCATCACAGCAGGTACATTACAACCAAACCCCACGATAAGAGGAACGAATGACTTACCTGGCAAGCCTATAAAACGCATAAACTTATCCATCACAAAAGCAGCACGCGCCATATAACCGGAGTCTTCTAAAATAGATAAAAATAAGAATAAAAAGGTAATAACAGGAATAAAGGTAGAAACCGTTTGAATACCACCACCAAGGCCATCAGCAAAAATCACTTTAACCCAATCAGGTGCCCCCATACCAGACAGCACATGATTAAACCCGTCAACGAAAATTGCACCAAAAAAACCATCAAAGAAGTCAGTAAATGCAGTGCCTAAATTAATGGCAAGCATAAACATCAAATACATGACAACTAGAAAAATAGGGATACCCAACACTCTATTTAAAACTATGCCATCAATTTTATCTGAAGTTGTACGTGAGAGCTGGTCTTTACGCGTAATGGTTGCTTTAGTAATACGACCAATAAAACTATAACGCGCATCTGCAGTTATAATATCTAATTCCTCTTCTAACTCTGCCTCTAGCTCATCTCTAACAATTTCTGCAACCTTAACTTGCTCAGCATCGGCCAATTGCATTGCACTAGTATCACCCTCAATCAATTTTAGCGCCAGCCAATGTAAATTTAATTGGTTAATATTGAGAGAGGATAACTTTTGCTGCATTGCCTCAATTGCTGCAGTTAATAATGGAGGATACTCTGGAAGCATCTGAGGAATAGTAAATTGCTCTGTTCCATCAAGTAATTTTTTAACCTTATCAATCCCTTGGTTTTTCGACGCCACAATAGGAATAATGGGGCAATCTAACGATGCTGAAAGTTGCTCAACATCTATGTCTACCCCCTTAGATTTTGCAGCATCCATCATATTCAAAACCACAATCATAGGAACTTGCATTTCTAGTAACTGTGTTGTTAAATACAAATTACGCTCCAAATTAGAAGCATCAATAATATTGATAATAAGGTCAGCAGAACGGGAAAGAATAAACTTTTGCGCAACTTGTTCATCTAACGAGGTACTATCAGCAAAATAATCCAGTGAATAGGTACCCGGTAGATCCACTAATTCAATATCCGTTTGGTTAAAACTAAAAAAACCTACTTTCTTTTCGACAGTTACTCCAGGCCAATTGCCAACTTGTTGACGAGCCCCTGTTAATGCATTAAATAATGTTGTTTTCCCACAATTTGGATTACCAACAAGACCAACTACTAATTTTCGCTTTCCCATATTCTACCCACGCCTACTCTTCAATAATTAACATTGCAGCTTCATCTTTACGCAAAGACAAAGCAAAGCCTCTCACATTGATTTCTACAGGATCTCCCATAGGTGCTAAGCGAGTCAGTGTAAATTCAGTCCCAGGCGTTAATCCCATTGTTAATAATTTCTGACGATATACTTTATTCCCTTTAGCAAAACTAACTATCTTTGCTTTACTACCAACTTTTAAATCTATTATAGAACTCATATCAAGTATTCCTTATACCTCAACTAGGCTGAATAATAATTTTCTGTGCAAGACTTGAAGCTATGGCAATACGAGAATTTCCTACACCAATAATCAAATTTCCATCGCCAGTCTGGAGAATCTCAATAACCGTATTGGGCATAATCCCCATACTCGATAACTTTTTTACCGTCTCTGGTCGCCCTGTTACATTAATCACTTGAAGCTTTTGATTTCTAGGTGCTAAAGGTAAAGGGATTTGTACATTACTATGAGAGGACATAAGCCCACGCTCCAGATATATGAATCATAAATAAAAAATATATGATAATGATTACTATTAATAATGCAAAACAGTTTTATAAAAATGAATTAATCATTGACCTTAAACAGGTCTTTAAAAACGCTCTATCCAAAAAACGAGCATAAATAAAAAATCATCAGAAATCAAAAAATGCCATACTTTGGATATTAACCTAATTTAGCATTTACTTACTAGTTCACTCTTTATAGAGGCCAGTCTGGCCTTTACATCACCTAACTCTAATAATAAAACAGACTAAGCCTAAAAAAAGCTTGTAAAAATAATAAAGCCATATTATTATAATCGACCTTTCAACTAGGTGTATTATTTAGTCAACTAATACATACATCCGTTATAGAGTTATAACATAGAAGGTTTTGTCCCCTTCGTCTAGTGGTTAGGACATCGCCCTTTCACGGCGGTAACAGGGGTTCGAGTCCCCTAGGGGACGCCATATACTATAAAGGTAGCATTAGCTACCTTTATTATTAATCTGAATCCATGATTTCTTTTATTATTACACTCTTGGGTTTTCTATCCATTTATTTAGGTTGGCTTTGTTTTGTCTTTATTATTCTATGCCCCTACCTTATAAAAAAGAAATACTATAAAAAAACAAACATTCTTATTCTTATTTTAAGCTTACTTTTTCTGTGGGCTCACTACATTGAACCTAATCTTCTTCTTACCAAAGAAAAGACAATTAAGCATTTAACTTTTAATGCAGACATTATTTTAATCGCAGATATTCACTTAGGATTGTATAAAGACCAGCACTACCTACAACGTATTGTTGATAAGATAAATAATATTCCCGCTGATTATGTAATTATTGCAGGAGATTTTATCTACAAAGCCAATCCTAGCGACTATAAAAAACTCTTCAAACCATTAGCAGACATAAATAAACCTGTTTATGCCGTAAGAGGCAACCATGACTATCGAAGCATCCACAAAGAATTACTAGATACGCTAAAGGAATACCACGTTAAGCTTATTGAAAATGACATCATCAATCTTGGTACTTATCAACTAGCTGGTCTAAATGATCGCCTCGAATCCCAAGATGACACTAATTTCCTAAAGAAAGCTGATAAAACAAAACCAATTCTAGCGCTTGCCCATAATCCTGATAGTAGCGATCAGCTTCTTTCCTTTAATGTTCCTCTCTTACTAGCAGGGCATACCCATTGTGGACAAGTATACTTACCCTTCATCACAAACAAACTGGTTATAAGAACCCAACATAAATTCACTTGTGGATACTATGAAGCAACCAATAAAACAGTCCCTGTATTTATTACACCTGGCGTTGGCGAAGATAACCTTCCATTAAGATTGTTCACCCCACCGACTATTAACGTACTACACTTACGCCAATAATATATTCTTTATGCTATTAATCTTTTTTCTTAAAGAAACCTTTAACGGTTTCAATACCCGACAAAACCCCCTCTTTCACCTTTAAACTCACATCTTTTAAAGCCTCAGATATCGTCTCCTCCTCTGGTTCAGGTTCAACACGCTCAAGCGGTGGCCAAACCAAGTAAACAGGAGCAACATATAACCTATTAGACATCTCAATAGCTGCGGATATTTGCTGATAAAGTTTTTCAGGCTTAGTATTAAAGGGTAAATAATTAAAAATAATTTTATTTGTTAACAGATTCATAATTTGCTGATAGTTCATTTTATCTTTATTCATAACCGTGATAATAGTTAAATGAGGCAACTCAGATTTAATCTGCTCTAAAAAAAGTATTTCTTGCTCTTCCTGAAATCGCATATTACTAAAACAATAAACCAACGTTTTAACAACTGTCGACTCTAAAACCTTGATCGTTTCATCTTTATTTTTAGTATGAATAAAAAATGCTTTATCTATATAGTTTTCTTTGACCTCTTCAAAAAAAGCACTATCATCACATTGAATAATCACAGGATTAGAAGAGGGAGAAACAGTTTTTTTCAGTTCAACTTGCTTAGTAATATTAGGGGCATGTTGCTGCATTTTGGCAGCAGCTGCAGCTAAACTACCAGAGTTTTCAAGGTAGGATTCAACAGCACTATCAATCAGCTCAAGCATTCTATTATTATCAAATGGCTTTTTAATTAACTTAAAAACATCGCCTTTTTCTAAAGAGTATTTTGCTTTCCCAAAATCTAGTTGCCCTGCCAATAAAATTCTTGCTGTAAAGGGGGCTATTTTTTTTGCTTGCTTTAAAAAATCAGAACCTAAAATACTCAAATTAGGAAATGCCTGTTCACTTATGATCAATGCAATCTTTTTTGTACTCAATAATCTTAAAGCATTACTTGGTGAAGTACAGCAGTGAACATCATAACGAGGTTTTAAAAGCGAGCTTAATGCACTCATTGCCTTCGTATCCAAGTCCAAAATGACAATCTGTATTTTTTTGCTGGCATGCACCTTATCTAAATCATTTTTTTCTATGCTCACCTCGTTTTCTATTTCATCTTTAGCTTTTTTACGCTTATAAAAATCAAATACCTCAGGGGGATTTTGATCTGAACGACTCATATATTAAATTCCAAATACGACTAATTCTTTATTAAAACCACATCTGTTATGGGGATTAAAGAGAGTAAATACCTATTTGCTATCTAAGTACTTACTCTTTACTTATTAATAGGAATAAATTACTTCCCATAAAATTCATTATTAACCTTCAAGTTTACTTTTTAGCAACGCATTAACTTGTTGAGGATTCGCTTTTCCCTTAGAGGCTTTCATTGCCTGCCCAACAAAAAAACCAAACATCTTCTTACGCTTATTGTCATCAGCTAAACGATACTCTTCAACATCTTTAGCTAATCCTGAAAGCATCTCATCTAAAATAGATTCAATTTCACCCGAGTCAGTGACTTGTTTTAGCCCTTTCGCACTAATAATATCATCGGCTGTCCCCTCGCCAGCAGCCATCGCTTCAAATACTGTTTTTGCGATTTTGCCAGAAATAGTATTATCTTTAATTCGCATGAGTAAACCACCAAGCAGCTCTGCGGAAATAGGAGAAGATGCAATATCTAAATTATCCTTATTCAGCAAACTCGATAACTCTCCCATCACCCAGTTAGCTGTTAACTTAGCATCACCACAAATCGCTTGTGCCTGCTCGAAATAATCAGCTAACTCTTTGCTCGCCGTTAATACACTGGCATCATAAACAGATAAACCAAACTGCTGCTGCAACCGCTCACGCTTTTCAGTAGGCAATTCAGGCAATAAGGCTCTAACTTCTTCGATTAACTCATCATCTAATACAACAGGTAACAAATCAGGATCGGGGAAATAACGGTAATCATTCGCCTCTTCTTTACTGCGCATAGAACGCGTTTCATCTTTTGCAGGATCATACAAGCGAGTTTCTTGGATAATACTACCACCATCTTCTAAAATCTCGATTTGACGATTAGCTTCATAGGTTATCGCTTTTTCAACATTACGAAATGAGTTAACATTTTTGATTTCACAACGCGTCCCAAACTCTTTAGCACCTTTAGGTCTGACCGATACGTTACAATCACAACGCAATGATCCTTCTGCCATATTACCATCACAAATATCTAAATAACTTACCAATGCATGTATTGCTTTTGCATAGGCTACCGCTTCTTTAGCACTGCGCATGTCAGGCTCAGAAACAATCTCTAACAAAGGTGTCCCTGCACGATTTAAATCGATCCCTGTCATGCCCTGAAAGTCTTCGTGTAAGCTCTTACCAGCATCCTCTTCTAGATGAGCACGCGTAATACCTACTGTTTTAACTGTACCATCTTCTAAAGCAATATCCAGATGTCCCTTGCCCACAATTGGCAACTCAAACTGGCTAATTTGGTAACCTTTTGGCAAATCAGGATAAAAATAATTTTTACGAGCAAAAACACTTTTCTTACCAATTTCTGCATTGATGGCTAAACCGAATTTAATCGCACGACGCACTGCCTGACCATTTAATACTGGCAAAACACCTGGCATACCTAAATCAATCAAGCTGGCTTGTGTATTAGGCTCAGCACCAAAGGTTGTACTACTACCTGAAAAGATTTTGGACACAGTTGAAAGCTGTGCATGAATCTCTAAACCAATCACTATTTCCCATTGCATCTGCTTAACTCCTTAAAATCCAGTAGGGACTTGACGATGCCAGTCAGTCACTTGTTGATATTGATGAGCAACATTAAGCAAACGCCCCTCTTCAAAATAAGGAGCTAACAACTGCCCACCTACTGGTAAACCATCAGCAAAACCAATGGGCATAGACAATGCAGGCAAACCTGCCAAATTAGCTGTAATGGTATAAACATCTTCTAAATACTGCGCAACAGGATCACCTACTTTCTCACCAAGCTTCCAAGCAGGATTAGGTGTAGTTGGACAGAAAATTACATCCACTTCATTAAACGCCCGAATAAAATCATTTTTGATTAAGCGACGAATTTTTTGAGCCTGTAAATAATAAGCATCATAATAACCCGCCGATAAAGCATAAGTGCCTACTAAAATACGTCGTCTGACTTCAGCACCAAACCCTTCTGTTCGTGAACGAGTATACATATCCTGTAAATCTTTAGGATTATCACAACGATAACCAAAACGTGCACCATCAAAACGAGATAAATTTGAAGATGCCTCAGCAGGAGCAATAACATAATAAGCTGGAATCGCCTGTTCCATGTTCGCCAAGCTTATTTCTTTGACCTCTGCGCCCAATTTTTGTAATTCTTTCACTGCATTATCTATTAAAGTGGCAATGCGTGAATCAAGCCCCTGACTAAAGAACTCTTTAGGTAGCCCTACTTTTAAACCAATCAGTTTCTTATCTAAGAAATTATAATAGTCAGGCACTGGTTCATTAACACAGGTTGAGTCTTTTTGGTCAAACCCTGCCATAGCTAATAATAATAAAGCACAATCTTCGGCTGTTCTTGCAATAGGCCCACCTTGATCCAAGCTAGAGGCATAAGCAATCATACCCCAACGAGAAACACGCCCATAGGTAGGCTTAATACCTGTCACACCATTAAAAGCAGCAGGTTGACGAATTGAACCACCTGTATCTGTTCCTGTAGAGGCAGGGGTTAACCGAGCAGCTACCGCCGCCGCCGCACCGCCACTCGACCCACCCGGAACACGTGATGTATCCCATGGATTTTTAACAGGCCCATAATAACTAGACTCATTCGAAGAGCCCATTGCAAACTCATCTAAGTTAGTTTTACCTAATGTTACACAGCCTGCATTGATTAATTTCTGAACAACCGTTGCATTATAGGGGGCAATAAAATTATCCAACATTTTGGAACCGCAACTAGTGCGTATGCCTTGCGTACAAAACAAATCTTTATGGGCAATAGGAACCCCCAACAACTCATGGTACTTCCCTTTTGCGCGTCTTTCATCTGCTGCATTAGCTTGTTCCATAGCTAATGATTCGGTGATGGTAATAAAGCTGTTGAGCTGTGGGTCAAGCTGCTTAATTCTTTCTAACAGATACTGAGTAATTTCTACAGAGCTAAACTCTTTTGCTATTAATGCTTTAGAAATTTCCGACAAGGTCAATTGATGCATTATTTGTTTACCTTAAATTAATCAATTACTTTAGGGACAAGGTATAAGCCATCACTTACAGATGGAGCAATTTTTTGATACTCATCGCGATGATTTTCTTCAGTGACCATATCAGGACGCAGCCTTTGGATAGCCTCTAAAGGGTGAGCCAATGGTTCTATACCTTTTGTATCCACTGCTTGCATACGGTCAACTAACTGCAAAATATTATTTAACATCACCGTGCTTTCGGCTAAGTCACTTTCATTTAGCCTTAGCGCCGCTAACTGGGCAATTTTTTCAACATCTGTTTGCTCAAGTGCCATTAATCTCTCCAGCTATATATAATTTTTTAAAAATGGGATACAATTTCCCACTATATAAATTTTACGTAATTTTTTTACAATTTATCACAATATTGATTTCTATTCCTCATTATATAGGAATAATTTTTGTTTTATCATTGTTGATTATTGTACATTTTTATTCTTTTAATTAAAAACTTGAGTTCTTCCTGTATGTTTAATGTCTTTAAGAAGTTACGCGGCTTTTTTTCTAGTGATCTATCTATTGATTTAGGAACAGCCAACACATTGGTCTATATTCGTGACCGTGGTATTGTTTTAAATGAACCCTCTGTTGTTGCTATTCGTCATCAGGGTAGTCAAAAAACTATTGTTGCCGTTGGTACAGAAGCAAAACAAATGCTTGGACGTACACCTGGTAATATCTCAGCAATCCGCCCAATGAAAGATGGTGTTATTGCTGATTTTGAAGTCTGTGAAAGCATGCTTGAATACTTCATTAATAAAGTACATGAGAAAAGTTTACTTCCACCTAGTCCTCGTATTTTAATCTGTGTCCCTTGTAAATCTACTCAAGTTGAGCGTAGAACAATTCGCGATGCAGCATTGCATGCTGGGGCTCGTGAAGCTTACTTAATTGAAGAGCCAATGGCGGCAGCCATCGGTGCTGGATTACCTGTAGAAGAAGCTCGCGGTTCAATGGTGATTGACATTGGTGGAGGTACCACAGAAATTGCGCTTATATCGCTCAATGGCGTGGTTTATGCTGAATCTGTCAGACTAGGCGGTGACCGCTTTGACGAAGCTATTGTAACTTACGTTCGCCGAAATTATGGTAGCTTAATTGGTGAATCCACAGCAGAGCACATTAAACAGCAAATTGGTTCGGCATTCCCTGATCCTAATGGTGAAATCCGTGAAATTGAAGTGCGCGGCCGTAATCTTGCAGAAGGGATACCTCGGTCGTTTACATTAACCTCAACCGAAGTACTTGAAGCCCTTCAAGAGTCATTAGCAACAATTGTTCAAGCGGTAAAAAGTGCTTTAGAGCAATCCCCGCCAGAGCTAGCCTCTGACATCGCTGAACGTGGCCTCGTACTTACCGGTGGTGGAGCATTACTAAGAGATTTAGACAAATTAATATCACAAGAAACAGGTCTACCTGTTATTGTCGCAGAAGACCCTCTTACTTGTGTAGCAAGAGGCGGTGGCAAACTATTAGAAATGATTGATCGCCATGCAATGGATCTTTTATCCACTAATCCCTGATATAAATAAGTAGATACATCATCCATGTATCTACTATTGTTATGGGCACAAGTAGAGCTATACTCTCTATTCATTTTATAGAGGGGGACTATTATTAAATCTTTATTCCCTAGAGGGCTTTCTAAAAGATTTAAAGCGATCACGCTATCCATCTTAGCAATTATTGCTATGATTGTTGACGCGCGCTTTGAAGTCTTAGTGCCCATTCGTCATAAAATAGCCATTATTACAACACAAATTTATTCGATCACCAATATTCCCTCAAAAATATGGGATACAGCAATAGAGCAATTCTCTAGCCACAGCGAACTACTGTCTGAAAATGAACGCCTAAAAGCACAATCACTACTTTTAGAACAACGACTACAAAAACTAGCCTCCATTACCCAACAAAATGCACGATTACGCGAGCTACTCAACTCCACCAGTTTAGTCGATGAAAAAGCAGTGGTTAGTGAACTAATCGGCATTGACCCCAACCCAACTACTTTTCGCTACCTTATAGATAAAGGAAGCAACGATGGTGTTTTTATTGGACAATCCGTGCTTGATGCAACCGGTGTTATGGGGCAGGTCGTAGATGTCACTCCCTACAGTGCTTGGGTTCTTCTCATCACTGATACAACTCATAGCATCCCTGTAATGGTCAATCGTAATGGTTTACGTGCCATTGCATCAGGAACAGGAGAAGATCTATTAGAAATCCGCTATGTACCAAACAATGAAGACATTAAAGTCAATGATTTACTCGTCAGCTCTGGGTTAGGCGGAAACTTTCCTTCTGGATACCCTGTTGCAACAGTTTCAGAGATTAAAAACGATACAGGAAGCCCCTTTGCAACCATCTACGCGAAACCAACCGCCTCACTCAACAGAAGCAGATATGTACTGCTTATTTTCACCCATAAAAACCCCTCACTCCCTGATGTGCAACCAACATCACTTAATGACAACCAAAAATCAGAAGAAAATAACCAGGAGGCAAATAAATAATGGCTTCTTATCAACTCACTGGTGGCTGGGCTATTTGGCTTAGTTTATTTATTGCCCTCTTGCTTAGTATTGCCCCCCTTCCACAAAGCTTAATGACATTCCGTCCCTTATGGATTGCCACTGTATTTATTTATTGGTCATTATTTTTACCTCATCGCTCTAGCTTATTTGCAGCTTTTATTTTTGGCCTTATTGTTGATGTCATGGTAAATAGCTTATTAGGGCAAAACGCACTGGTTTTAGTCTTAACAGTCTATATAACACTACTCTTTCAACATAAAATTAGACCTCAACCCATTATTCGACAAACGGTTATGGTCACTATTATTTTAACCTTAGGGCAAATCATTCAACTCTGGATCTATACATTAACAGGCATCTATCCTAATAAATTTAGTATCTTTGATTACATTTTCCCTATTATTACAACAGCCATTCTATGGCCTTGGCTCTCCGCAGCACTTCGCTCTTTACAAATCCGCGTAGGCATCAACTAATGCACAGTTTGTATCTGGCTTCAAGCTCGCCAAGGCGCCAACTTCTCTTGAAACGACTTAGTGCTCCTTTTTCTATCATTGAACCCAACATTGATGAAACCCCCCTCGATGATGAATTACCAGAAAATTATGTCTCTCGACTGGCCACCACTAAAGCTAAAGTAGGTTTTAATCAGCTCTCAATAGCACAACAAAAAACAGCCTATGTCCTCGGTGCCGATACAATTGTTAGTTTAGAGAACAACATTATGGGTAAACCAACCTCTCAACAACAAGCTGTAACAATGCTACAGTCATTATCGGGCAAAACACATAAAGTTTTTACTGCTATTGCGTTATACTACTCAGATAAATTAATATCTAATGTTATTGTGACAGAGGTAACAATGCGACGTATCTCAATAGAAGAAGCAGTTACTTATTGGCATACAGGAGAGCCGAAAGGAAAAGCAGGAGGCTATGCTATTCAAGGAATAGCTGCTACATTTATTGAACAAATAAAAGGGGACTATTATGCAGTTGTTGGTCTCCCCCTCTTTGCGACATCTGAACTACTAAAACAAGCTGGTATTTACTCATTAACAAGTAATAGGCATCAGAATTACTATGAGCACTGAGATTTTTATAAATGTAACACCCATGGAAACAAGGGTTGCCTTTGTAGAGAATGGTATTCTACAAGAGGTTTACATGGAGAGAACACTAAAACGAGGCATTGTTGGTAATATTTATAAAGGCCAAGTTATTCGAGTATTACCCGGTATGCAAGCTGCCTTTATTGATATTGGCCTTGATAAAGCAGCTTTTATTCATGTTGCTGAATTAGTGAATCGAGACAGCGAACAACCTCCAGAAGATATTACAAAGCTCATTAAAGAAGGGCAAAATATCATTGTTCAAGTAACTAAAGACCCTATTGCAACCAAAGGTGCCCGACTAACAACACAGTTATCACTCCCCTCTCATTATCTTGTCTATGTCCCCCAAACACAGCACATTGGTATTTCACTACGAATTGAAGAGGAAGAAGAGCGGGAACGCTTAAGGCAACTAGTTACTGAATGTATTACAGAGGCACAACTTGATGAAGGTGGTTTTATAATACGTACAGCTGCTGAAGGCATCTCCAAAGCCGAACTCGCTAAAGACATTCACTATTTACAAAAATTATGGCTACAAGTGAAAGAAGCAATTAACAAGTCATCCACTAGTTCCTTAATTTATGAAGAATTTCCATTAAGCCTACGCATTATCCGAGACTTCGTCAATCCAGAGATTAATAAAGTTTATATTGACTCAGAAGACATTTATAACAAAGCCAAATTATTCCTAGAGGAGTTTCTTCCCGAATTGGGAGATCGTTTAAAACTCTATAACAGTGATCCTCCTTTATTTGATATCCATGGTATTGAACAAGAAATACAACATGCTCTCGATAAAAAAATTAGCTTAAAGTCAGGTGGTTACATTGTTGTTGATAACACAGAGGCAATGACAACCATTGATGTGAATACCGGTGGTTTTGTAGGCCATAAAAACCTTGAAGAAACTATCTTCAAAACCAACCTAGAAGCAGCCACAACCATTGCTAGACAATTAAGGCTAAGAAACTTAGGCGGCATTATCATTATCGACTTTATTGATATGGAGCTAGAAGAGCACCAAGAACAAGTCTTACAAACACTACAAAGAGAATTAGAAAAAGACCACTCAAAAACAAACGTTTTAGGTTTCACAGAGCTTGGACTTGTTCAAATGACACGCAAACGAACACGCGAAAACTTAGAACAAATTTTGTGTGAACCTTGCTTTCAATGCCATGGCAAAGGTATTTTAAAAACATCAGAAACCATTTGCTACGAAATTTTTAGAGAGATCATGCGTATCGCGAAAGCTTACCCAACCAATCGTTATCTCGTTTTAGCAAACCCTAAAATTGTTAATCGTCTGATGGAAGAAGAATCTGATAATGTCGCAGATTTAGAGGTATTGATTGGTAAAGCCATTAACTTCCAATCAGATACGCTTTACACCCAAGATCAGTATGATGTCGTACCACAATAAGAGGGCAAAGAGTTAATGACCGAAGCCCTCCCTAAAAAAACGGCCAAACTCTACCGGCTTATTATCAGTTTATTACTATTAATCACCGTACTAATTACACTCTATGTAGTAGTTGCTAGACAGGCTGTTATCTGGGTCGCAGGTTATAAAATCGAGCTACAAGAAAAGCTCTCTAAAACACTCCACAATACCCCTGTCACCATTGGAGACATTAAAGGTTCTTGGGATATTTTTTCCCCTACTATTACTCTACAAAATATACATATTGGCACCCAAGAACAAATGCTAGAAGTCGATCAACTAACACTTGAACTGGATATACCTAGCAGCATTCTAAATTGGCAATTACGTGTTGATAAAGTACATGGTGAAAATCTTACTTTACAAATTCGTGAAAACAATCCAAATGAGTGGTCTATTGGCGGTATCCCCAAACAAAAAGACCCTATTACACCTGAAATAGTCTTGTCCCAACTACAACGCTTTAAAAAACTCTCCATTAGTAACAGCACAATCAGTATTCATCCCTACCAAAAAGCCAGCCGTGTTTTTACCCATATTAACGCAACGCTCACCCATTTTTCAGATGAAGACATGCGACTTGATGGTATTCTTTACATTAACGATGATAAGCCACTGACACTCTCAATAAGTGCATCGATTATTCCAAAGCACTGGTATAAACTAAAAGCTAAGTTTTATGCCGATATTCCTTATATCAATTGGCAAACTTGGTTACCTAAAAATATAGATATTCCATGGCACTTTGATGACTTAACTCTTGGAGGGCAAGTTTGGGGTTCTATCAGAAAAGGTCAACTTCAATCACTAACCATTGACACCCAAAATAGCCAAATTGCAGTTAACTATCAAAAAAATGATACCATTTCATTTAAAGACATTACCATGCAAGCATGGTTCAACCAACACACACAAAACTATACTGAATTACAGATTAAAAACTTATCTTTTAATGCCAATCAAACTCACTTTGAAAATAGTAACCTACGCTTTCTACAACAAACTATAAACAACAATAGACAATGGGATCTTCAATCAAACTCTCTTAATATTGAAAATACCCTTATCCCCGTATTATCCCTAGCGCCTATTCCTCAAGAAACACAAAAGATCATTCATGATATAAACCCTAAAGGCAATATTAATAACTTAAACCTAACATGGTTACCTGATAAACCACTTATTGAGCGTCTAAAGTTTTCGGCGGAGGTTGAAAATATTTCGTTTAATCCCTACAAAGAAACTGTTGGCTCAAGTAATATCACAGGCAAAATTCAAGGTGGAATCAATGAAGGAACCCTTGAATTAAAAGCAAAAGACTTTTCACTATTTATTGCCTCACTCTTTAATAAACCTTGGTACTACAAACAGGCAAATAGCATTCTCAATTGGTCATTTGATGGAAAAACAGTAAGTATATTCTCTCACCTCATGCAATTAAAAGCTGATGAGGGTGATTTAACAGGTGATATGATGATTCGCCTATACCCTTACAAACCAATTCAAGACTACATGGATTTGCGTGTTAATATTACTCAAGGTGATGCTAGCTATACACCCAAATACATCCCCAGTAAAGCCAAAATGAGTAAAGAGCTTGTTCATTGGCTTAATACAGCAATTATTGGTGGCAATATTGAGAATGGTTATTTTCATTTTCAAGGCTCCCTCAATAAAAACACACCGCCTACAGCCCATACTTTATTGCTTTACATGAAAGTCAACAGTACTGAGGTCAACTACCAACAACCATGGTTACCTATTCGTGACATCAAAGGAGAGGTTTTTATACAACCATCAGGCGTCAAGATATTAGCTGAACATGGCACCATTAGTAATACAACATTAGAGAAAATCAAAGTCAATATTCCTCTAAATAAAAAACAAACAATACCCCATATCTATGCAAAAGCAGAGTTAAAAAGCACCGTTAATGACACATTACATGTATTAAAAAACTCTCCACGAAACATATCTGAAGTTTTTACTACTTGGCAAGGCCAAGGTGTAATTCAGGGCCAATTACAACTTGATATCCCCTTAGAAAAGCACCAAGAACCTCTCGTTATTACAAACTTTAAAGCATACAATGCATCATTAAATCTACAGCACCCTATTCCCCCCTTAATGAACATTGTGGGTGATTTTAATTACAACAGCCAACAAGGGCTGAGCAGCAAAGCTGTTACAGCTACTGTTCTTGGCACACCAATACAAGGAACTATCGAAGCCAAGGGCAAGAACACTCCAGTGTCTCATCTAAAGCTCAAAGGAACTATCAATATTGCTAAGTTAATCAATTGGTACTTCCCAATCAAAGAAAGATGGCCAATACAAGGCACTACACCTTATAGTTTAGAACTTATAATTGCTAAAACAAATCAACTCACACTATCCTCTACACTCAAAGGCATACAGTTTGATTTACCTACTCCCCTTAATAAAACCGCAGAGCAAACCAAAGACATCACTTTCCAAATGAATTTTGGTAAGGAACAACCGACCACCTTAAAACTAGATTATGGCACACTAATCAATTCTGTCATCTCCATGGATAAGAACGGGCAAAACTGGCGCGGTGAACTCTTACTCAACCAAGGCAAAGCCTCTTTATCGGATAAACAGGGGCTACAAGTCCGTGGTAATTTTGGCCAAGTTAATATAGAAGAATGGTATAATATCTACAATAAGTACTTGGCACATCTTCCCAAATCCAAGTCACCGTTCAACTCTAAAGAAATTAATAATATCAACCTACTAATAGGGAAAGTTATTGGATTTAATATTCCACCACAACAAGCCGCTATTTACATTCAGCCTGCTGGGAATACTGGCTGGCAATTAAATATCAATAGCCCCTCATTATTCGGAAGACTGACAGCTCCCCAAACAAAAGATTTACCTTACTATATTCATCTTAACTATTTAAAAATACCAGACACACTAACAGATCTTTTAAAGCAAAATAAATCAGAGAAAGCCATTGATCTTAGCAAGATCCCGAGCATTAACCTATCCATTCAGCAATTATTCTTAGGTAAGGAATCAATTGGCAGTATTCGATTTGATAATGCGAAGCACGAAGAAGGTTTAAAAATTACTAATATTGCACTGAATCTTAAAGGTGTTCATATTCAAGGTGATTTAGATTGGAAAATAGGTGAGCAAACGACCTTTACAGGAAAGCTTTTCGGGAAAAATCTCGACAAAGTATTAGCAAACTGGAATATAAAACCTAATATTACTGCAGATAAATTTAGTGTTAACATCAATGGAACATGGAAAGGCTCACCCACTGAATTTTCACCAGAACATTTTACAGGAACCCTCTCCCCTAAATTGGAATCAGGTAGAATACTAAGTTTTGATGAGTCAACCGCAAATATTCTACGTATCTTTGGCATCCTAAATCTAGAAGCGGTTACAAAGCAACTGCGTTTAGATTTTAGCGACTTCTATAAGCCAGGGCTAGCATTCAACACTATTAAAGGAGAACTCAAGGGAGAAAACGGTTTATTAACTATTACGAAACCTATACTTCTTGAAGGTCCCTCAATGATGATATCCATGTCTGGAAATGTAAATATGCAGACCCAACAAGTTGATGCAACAGTAAAAGTAGGTATTCCTCTAGCATCAAGTATTTCTATTGCCACGCTTGCAGTTACTCCGCCCATAGGGGGGGCTATGCTCGTTGCAGATTACTTCTTAGGCAATGAGTTAATGAAAATTGCAGCTGTAAGCTACAGTGTAAAAGGAAATTGGAATAATCCCATTATTCATAGGAAGTAACTTCTATCCTAAAAACCAAGACCCCATAACAAATCTTTTTAAAATAAACCACATACATTAATTTAACAGCCATATACGACAATATGAGACATTTATCTATGCTTAAATCAATCAGTTAAGAATAATTATGCTATTGAAGACTGACATTCTAATAAAAGAATGGACTGATAGTATAAACTTTGACTCTAAAGTACTCGAATAAAAAATCCTCTTAACGCGCCTATTGTCTTTATTAACTCAGCAATTTTTCTAGTTATTTTTTGTATGTTATATCTTACTTAAAAAATTTACCAATAAAAAACCCGCTAAACGCGGGTTTTTTATCTATAAGAACATTAGTCAGCTTTTGTTTGCTTAGCCAATTTTTCTTTAATACGAGCAGCTTTACCAGAAAGCTCACGTAAGTAATAAAGCTTAGCTTTACGCACATCACCACGACGTTTAACAGTAATACTGTCAACAATTGGGCTATAGGTTTGGAATGTACGTTCAACACCTACACCACTAGAAATTTTACGCACGGTGAATGCACTGTTTAAGCCACGATTACGCTTACCAATTACAACGCCCTCAAAAGCCTGTAAACGTGTACGCTCACCTTCAACCACACGAACTTGTACAACAACAGTATCTCCTGATGCAAACTCAGGGATTTCCTTACTCATTTGTTCAGCTTCAAGCTGTGCAATAATTTTGTTTGTCATTTAAATGCTCCAAAGGCTAACCACTCGTTAACCATCGATACGTTATCTATCGTCCTGTTGCGCAACATAGTCTTGCAACAGCTGTTTTTCTTCTCCAGAAAGCGAGCGGCTTTCCAGAAGATCGGCTCGACGTTGCCACGTTCGCCCAAGGGCTTGTTGCAATCGCCAACGCCGGATATGTTCATGATTACCACTTAGTAGCACCTCAGGAACACATTGCCCATTATACTGCTCTGGCCTTGTATAATGGGGGTAATCTAGCAAGCCATTCATAAAAGAATCTTGCTCAGCCGATTCATTACACCCCAAAACACCAGGTAATTGGCGTGTAATCGCATCTATTAAAACCATCGCTGGTAATTCACCACCCGACAGTACATAGTCGCCTATCGACCACTCTTCATCCACAAAAGACTCTATAAAGCGTTCATCAATGCCTTCATAGCGACCTGCTATTAAAATTAACGCTTTTTCTTGCGCTAACTCTTGTACAGTGGCTTGAGTTAGTTTTTTCCCCTGCGG
>CAYNAM010000049.1:0-17865 GCA_964395065.1 uncultured Ventosimonas sp. | reverse complement strand
AGTAGCCTGATAGGATGGCATCGCAGTTAGCTAACTCACCGATAGCATCAATACCTTCCGTTAGCTCAATAATTTGCTCGGCGGGAAGAACTAACCCTTTCCACTGTTTATACTGTGTATGATTGGAAAATTGCACCGTGTTAAGTGGCCATACATTAACCCCTAAACGTTGCATTGGGAAAACAGCCGCCGCATTACCCGCATGACCAAAAACTACATGAGACTGAATGGTCAAAATTTGCGGAACAGATTTCATAATAGGCGACTCCTAAACTATTCTAAATTGATTATTGTAAAAAATATTATGGGTTCTGGCTATAGTTAGTTTTTCTACGACGCTCTTTTATTTTTTTGAGTAGTACGGGAGACAAAGCAATAAGGGCAGAACCCATAACCACAACCATTGCACCAAGATAAGCAATGATATTTAAAGAGTCCGAAATAACATAAGCAGGCCAAATAATTGCACCGATTGTTGCAGTGATGAATGTAATGAGGGGCGCAAGTGTTAAGGTGGCTGTGACTTTTGATGCTTCCCAATGCGCGAGAGCCTCAGCAAATGCGCCGTAAGCGATAATGGTATTAGCGCAGCTAAAAATAAGAAGCCATAGTTGTACCGTAGAGAGGTGGGTGATAGATGATGGATGGCTAACCGGAAATAGAATGAAGCTACTGAGGATATAGATACTCAGTAATATTTGCATAGAGTTCCATTTTACTAATAATTGCTTTTGGCATAAGCCATAGCTTGCCCATAAGATAGCCGAAAAAAATAGAATAATGACACCGAGGGTGTAATTACCTAAAGAGGTAAATAACTCGACCAGTCGTTGATTAAAAAATAATAAAAAACCTGCGAGAAGAATAACAACAGCCAACATTTGTAAGTGGTTAAATGACTCTTTAAAAATAATAACACTGGCTACAATCAACAACAATGGGCCCGCTTGCATCATCAGTTGAGCTGTTCCGGGGGTGAGCAGTTCAAGCCCCATCACGTAAGTAATATAATTGCCTAATAAACCAATGGTTGCTAGCAATAATAAAATAATCCCTCGGTAACCCAAGGTTTTTAGTCGAGGTAATTTTCCTTTAGCATAAAGATAAATAAATAAGCATAAGGCGGCTACGGTGAACCGATACCATGTAATGGTATAAGCATCCATGTTTTTTAGAACTTCTTTCATGGTGACAGGTAAAATTCCCCATAAAATAGCCGTTGTTAAGGCTAATAGAAAACCTCTTAGCCAGCGTCCTGATGTTGTATGCATAATAGATTGGTAAGATTTTAGATAAAATAAAAGAGTAACCCTTCAATTAGGTTACTCTTTTTTTGAGGAAAGACAAGAGGGTAGAAGTCTTATTTTATATTATTAGCAAAATAAGTAACAACTTTATTATCAACAAACTGTATTTTGAGACTGGCGTCCCCTTGACTCCAGTTACAGCTAGTGGCTGACATAATATTTTGACAATCGGTAGGTTTGCCAAAAATAGATTCGACTTTGCTGCGCTCCATACCCATCTGTAATTTATTATAGTTTTCTTGCGTGAGTTTATTACAGCCAGTTAAAAATAAAAAACCAGCTAAGCAGAATAATAAGGTTAATTTTTTTGACATGATTTTAGGCCTATTGCTTTTGTTGTTGATGGTAATGAGTAATGCGCTCAACTTCTTCTTTAGAACCTAAGAAAACAGCAACACGTTCATGTAATGATTGTGGTTGAATTTCTAGAATACGCTGGTAACCGTTAGTAGCCGCGCCGCCAGCCTGCTCGATGATCATCGACATGGGGTTGGCCTCATACATTAAGCGTAATTTTCCAGGTTTATTCGGTTCTCTTGCATCACGAGGATACATAAAGATACCTCCTCGCGTTAAAATACGGTGAACATCGGCTACCATGGAGGCAATCCAGCGCATATTGTAGTTTTTGCCTAAAGGCCCTTCTGTTCCATCTAACATTTCTGATACATATTGTTTAACAGGCGCTTCCCAGTGACGTTGATTCGACATGTTAATCGCGAACTCTGCAGTTTGTTCAGGAACTTTCACATCATGGTGGGTGAGCACAAAACTACCAAGCTCAGGGTCAAGTGTAAAGCCCTTGACGCCATTGCCCATGGTTAACATTAGCATTGTTTGAGGACCATAGATAGCATAACCCGCGGCAACTTGCTGAACGCCTGGTTGTAAAAATGCTTCTTCTTTTAGCGGTTCGTTTTGGCTTAAAAGCTCTGCAGGACATTTTAAAACAGAGAAGATGGTACCCACTGATACGTTAACATCGACGTTACTTGAACCATCTAATGGGTCAAATACTAGTAAATAAGCTCCTTTAGGATAACAGCCTGGAATTTGATAAACAGTATCCATTTCTTCAGAGGCCATGCCTGCTAAAGTTCCACCCCATTCGTTAGCTTCTAATAAAATTTCATTAGAAAGTACATCTAGCTTTTTTTGTACTTCGCCTTGAACATTTTCTGTTTTTAAACTACCTAATACGCCACCTAATGCGCCTTTAGTAACAGAGCGGTTAATCATTTTACAAGCACGACCAACGATTTCGAGTAAGAATCTTAAATCGGAAGGGGTATTATGGTTGCGTGTTTGTTCAATTAAAAAGCGACTTAGGGTCGTTATGCGCGACATACAAAAACTCCAGATAGAAACAGCTGTATTATAAAGCAATAAAGCATTAGAAAATCATCTTAATATTATACGCTATCTCGGATAAAAAGGAGATGAGAATATTAATTATCCAAAAAATGATTGCTCAAAATGCATTCTTTAATTTAACCAAATAAATAATACAGGTAAAACTGACTATCGCTAATATAAAGCCTACGTAGCGAAAATCAGTTTTATTACTTTTTAAGGCAACAAAACCAAACAGAATATAACCTATTAAAAAACAAAGTTTTTCAGTCAGCCAGCGTTCGGATGAGAGGTTAGGGTATTGTTGCGTTAGAATAATTAAGGTAATACCGAAAATAAGCAAGCAAGTATCATTGAGATGTGGAAGGATATGAACCCATCGTTGTTGCATAAATTTAGCATTTAGCTGTTTACCAAAAAAACGTACAATGAATAAAGTAATGGTAATGACGGCTGTTAGCGCATGTAAGTGTAAAATAGTTTTTTGTATCATTGTTAGCAAGCAACCGTGTTAACTATTGTTTAATGAACGATTATTTAATGGCTGAATAAATTTTAAAGCCATTATTTTCAGCTAAGACTTGGCAATTACCAAAAGCTTGCTCAATAATAGGTTGATATTTTAAAAAGCTATTGGCAACAAGCCGTAGTTCACCTCCTCTAATGAGGTGATGGACTGATTGGGCTAATAGTTGTTCCGTTGTTTCATAATTTGTTTTTACCCCTTGGTGAAAGGGCGGGTTAGTAATAATCATACTAAGTTCTGTGGGGGCCGCATTAATCCCATCAGCCAATAATGTTGTCGCTTCTAGCTGATTTTGTTGTAACGTTTGCTCTGTACTTGCAATCGCAAAGGCATCCACATCTTGTAAATATACACAAGTTTTAGGGTATTGTTGTTTTATAAGGCTGCCAATAACGCCTGAACCACACCCAAAATCTAATATTTTGCCTTGAGGAATATTTGTAAGGTGTTGTAATAAAAGGCTTGTGCCTATGTCCAATTTACCATGACTAAAAACACCTGCAAAGCTTGTAATGTTGAGCCCTGCTACAGGGTAGGTTTGTGCAAAATCACTCAGTTTAGGTGGTAGTATGGCTTCTTGTGGGGTGACTTTCCATAATTGGCAATGACGAGCGCTATCTAGTTTGATCGCTTTGCCATAAGTGATGAGTTGTTTGGCTGCACGCTCAATCCCTGCTTTTTTTTCTCCGACCAAGTACAGTGGGCAATTAGTTTTTAGTGTGGCTGCTGTGGCTTGTAGTAGATAGTCTGTTAACTCTTTCGATTTAGGTAAAAAAATAACGGCGGCTGAAAATACCTCAGTAGGCGCTGTTGTACCTAGGTGTATCTTTTCTGGATAACGTTGTTGAAGTATTTGGCTATCACCAGCAAACCAAGACCAACCTTTGCCAGTAGGAATCATGGTAAGTAGTTCATCTGCTGGTAAACCCACTAAAAGTGTATTGTCGGTAAATAATTCGATTTGTCGAAGTAATACTTCACTGCGTGGATCCATAAAATAGCCTAATTAAGATAATTAAGAAAAAGTATATGTTATCATTTTAGACCAAGAAAAGAATTGTAAATATCCCTTGCGTTAATTGTGTTATGTTTTTTTAGAAAATGAAAAGCTATTTATTGTTTATGTGACGCGCTGTGGAAAATTAATTCGCTCAATCAATATAATAATGTTATTTAAAATAAAAGTTCCTGATAAGATATGACGATAAATTACGTTGATAAACATCAGACGTGATAGCCTAATACTTTGCATTTCCATTATCTAGAGGTGATTATGGGGTTTAAGTTAGCCAAAATTATTACGAAAACGGGCGATCAGGGAATGACACGATTGGGGGATGGTTCTCGGGTGAGTAAAGCTTCTCCACGCGTTATGGCAATAGGTGGTATTGATGAGCTAAATACCAGTATTGGGCTGTTGCGAGCGTATGTGGATAAGCGTGAAATAATCGATCAGCTTATTATTATTCAACATCAGTTGTTGGTGACTGGTTCGCAACTTGCTAACTCTAATCGCTGCGCGTTACAAGCCCGTCATGTTGAGTTTTTGGAAAATTGGGCAGCTACGTTAATGCAACAGCTAGATCCTGTACAAGACTTTGTTTTGCCCGGTGGCTCAAAAGCATCTGCGCATTGCCATATGGCACGTGTGACCTGTCGTCGAACAGAGCGTTATTTAATTGCGGCTGATTTAAAAGAAGATTATATTCCTACCATTATGCAATATTTAAATCGTCTATCGGATGTGTTGTTCGTATTAGCCAGAGTGTTAAATAAAGAGCTAGATGTTTCAGAGATTGTATTAAACAGAGAAATCTAACGTGAAGGTATAACGATGACGGCACTTTATCCTCTGGCTCTTAAACTAACTCATAAAAAAGTATTAATTGTGGGTGCCGGTAAAGTTGCCTTACGAAAATTAACAGGGCTACTTGATACAGGTGCAGAAATTACGGTTGTTTCACCGGAGATATTACCAGAAATACAAAAAATAACGCAGATAAAAATTATTGAGCGCCCCTTTGTGGCTGAAGATGTGAAAGGGTTTCATATCATCTATGCCGCCACAAACCAACCAGCCGTTAATGATAGTGTTGCGCAAAGTATTGAAGATTGGCAATGGTTTGATGATACCGCAAACCCTCAATCTTCTAGCTTTTATACGCCCGCGGTAGTGCGTGTTGATGGTCTAGTTGTGGCTATCTCGACAGAAAATAAAGACCCTGTTAGAGCAAAATCAGTTAAACAGAAACTGACGGATTTTTTACTTGGGTCAATTAAATCGTAGTTATTTTTAATTGCCGTGTTATTTTCATGGCCTATCTATTAGTATGTTAAGCACGTATTACAAATATGTAATAAGCAACTGCTTGTTACGGAAACAGGTGTAATTCCTGTGCAGCCCCCGCTGCTGTAAGGTGGACGACCCTTTAAATACCACTGAGTGAATCACTCGGGAAGGTAAAGGGAAGGATGAAGCTAAGCCAGAAGACCATTTGTAATGCCAAATAACACCTTCGGTGGGAAGGCGGGTTGTGCTTATTCATGTCTACTTATTTCCATTCATCAATAGCAAACGTGCATTCCTACTTGTTGATAACAAGGTGGGAATTTTTTGTTTGCGGGTGGATAGGCAAAAAGAGTCATGAAAAAGATCATGTTTGGGGCAACCCACAGTGGTGCAGGTAAAACCACAATCACTTTAGGCGTAATGCATGCCTTAACCTTACGTGGGTTAAAAGTACAACCTTATAAAGTGGGGCCTGACTATATCGATACAGGGTGGCACCAGTTAGCCACTCATCAAGCTTCTTGTAATTTAGATGCCTTTATGGTGCCTGAAGAGAGCTTACATTATCTTTTCCATACCCATGCACAAACAGCTGATATCAATATTATTGAAGGGGTGATGGGGCTTTATGATGGCTATGGCATCGACCCCAACTATTGTAGCAGTGCAGCGTTAGCCAAAAGCCTTGCTTGTCCGATTGTTTTAGTGGTTGATGGTAAGGCCGTTTCAACATCCATTGCGGCTACTGTAAAAGGGTTTCAGACATTTCAACCAAATATACCCATTGTCGGGGTGGTGATAAATCGGGTTAATACCGATAGCCATTATCAATTATTAAAACAAGCCATCGAGACATATTGCCAACTTCCTGTATTAGGCCATTTACCCAGTCTCGCAGAGCTAGCATTGCCTGAACGGCATCTAGGATTAGTCCCTTCTGAAGAGATGGCCGATATGCAATCCTATTGGCAGAAGTTGGCTGATACAGTAGAGCAATACATTGAGATTGATCGTATTATTTCCTTAAGTGAGCGTGTTGAAGAAACTGTAGTTTCTCCTAAGTTGCCTGATTCTAAAAAATACCATGGGCTTAAAATGGCCATTGCTCAAGACGCGGCCTTTCATTTTTACTATCAAGATAATTTAGAGTTGCTTAAAAACTTAGGCATCACATTAGTTCCTTTTAGTCCTCTTTCCGATAAAGCGTTGCCTGATTGCGATTTAATTTATTTAGGTGGTGGTTTCCCTGAAGTATTTGCCGAGCAGTTAGCCGCTAATCAATCTATGCGCCAATCCATTGCGGATGCACATCGGCAATTAATTCCTATTTATGCTGAGTGTGGCGGGTTGATGTATTTGGGGGATTCATTGCAGGTTGATGGGCAAGCTTACCCGATGGTTGGCGTATTGACGGGGCACAGTCAAATGAGCAAAGGCTTAAAACGCTTTGGTTACTGCGAAGCAAAAGCGTTACAAAATACGCTATTGGCTAGTGAGGGTGAAGTACTAAGAGGGCATGAGTTTCACCATTCAGAGTTTATTACATCACTTGATTGTGCTTTTGATCTTTATAAAACACGTGATGGCGAAATCATCAAAACGTGGCAAGGAGGTTATCAGCTGGGTAATACCTTAGCCAGTTATTTACATGTTCATTTCTATCAGAATCCTTTTATGCTATGCCGATGGCTAGATAGGGCGGTGCAATGAGCTGCTTTTGGGGGCTTGTTCCGATTGTAATTGGATTTATGCTTGATCTATGGTTGGGTGATCCTCCCAATTGGCCTCACCCTGTACGTTGGATTGGCTCTAGTATCAACTTCTTACAACAACGTATTCGCAAAGTGTGCCAGAGTGAGACGTCTTTAAAATGGGGCGGCTTAGTCTTGTGGATTGTGATTGTTGGCGGTACGTATTGGGTGACATGGGGAGTTATCTATGTATTGGCACTAGGGTCATTCTGGTTAAGCCTTATGGTGCAATGTGTATTGGCCTATAGCATTTTAGCAACAAAATGCCTGAAAGATGCTGCAGTGACAGTTTTTCAAGCATTAGAGATGGGCACAGTAGAGGAGGCTAGAGAAAAACTTTCTTATATTGTTGGTAGGGATACTTCTCAACTCGATAACCCTCAGATAACCCGCGCCGTAGTGGAAACAGTGGCTGAAAATACGGTGGACGGTATCATTGCACCACTATTTTATTTGTTCATCGGTGGCGTACCTTTGGCTATGGCCTATAAAGCAGTGAATACGTTGGACTCTATGGTGGGTTATAAAACGCCTAAATACCGAGCTATTGGCTATTGCTCTGCTAAATTAGATGATGTGTTTAATTATTTTCCTGCTCGTATCAGTTGGTTGCTTTTTACGCTAGCGGCTTATTGGATGAAGCTTAATGCTAAAGCTGCTTTATTGATTGGTTGGCGTGACCGGTATCAGCATAAAAGCCCTAATTGTGCATGGTCAGAAGCAACAGTAGCAGGGGCATTAGGTATTCGTTTGGGTGGGCCTAACTGTTATTTTGGCGAGTTAGTTGAAAAGCCTTGGTTAGGCGATGAGACACGCTCTATTGCGCAACAGGATATTCAAATAACCATTGCCTTAATGTATCGGGTAGCTTTATTGGCGCTTATTTTATTTGCAGTGATTGACTGCACTATTTACTGGCTAAGTTAAGGATTTGTATGACTTATATTACACAACCACAAAATATTGAAGATAAAAGTTTTGAAATTATTCAACAAATCATTGAGCAAACAAGACCTGACTATCAATTTAAAGACGAATTACAAGCAAAAATAATTAAGCGTTGTGTTCACACCAGTGCAGATTTTGATTGGCTCGATATCCTTAAGTTTTCTAGTACAGCCAATCAAACATTATTAGAGGCTTTACAGCGTGGCGCGACGATTTATACAGACACCAATATGGTGTTGTCAGGAATGAATAAAACCCGTTTAGATAAATTAGGTTGCCAATATCGTTGTTATGTCGCAGACCCCATTACCCGTGAAATAGCTCATCAAAAAGGGATCACGCGCTCAATGGCTGCTGTTGAGCAAGCAGCTAATGAGGAGGGTGAGAAAATCTTTGTATTCGGTAATGCACCTACTGCCTTATTTCGGCTATTAGAACTCTATCAAGAGGGGCGTTTAAAGCCCTCAGCGGTTGTGGGTGTCCCTGTAGGTTTTGTGGGGGCAGAAGAATCAAAGGATGCATTAATGCAAACGGATTTACCCTATATTGCTGCTCAAGGTCGCAAAGGAGGTTCTAATATTGCGGCCGCTATCATGAATGCTTTGTTATACAGCTTGTGAGATAGTTAATGGAACACGTTGTCTGGATTGATAATAAACCTTTTCGTAAAGGCTATACCACAGGCTCTTGTGCAACAGCTGCTGCTAAAGTGGCTGCGTTAATGGTTTTACAACAAACGGTGATCCCACAGGTATCGATTACTACCCCATCAGGTGTTGTACTGGATTTAGATGTATTAGAACCTTACATTGAAGAAAATACGGCCACCGCGGCTATTCAAAAAGATGGCGGCGATGATATCGATGTGACACACGGCATGCTTATTTTTGCTAGCGTGACTTTAAACAAGTCAGGCGCTATTACTATTGATGGTGGTGAGGGCATTGGTCGTGTGACACGCAAAGGCGTAAGGCATGAGATCGGTGCAGCAGCCATTAATGATACCCCACGGCGTACGATTGAAGAAGCTGTTCGTGAAGTGATTGGTGAGCAACGTGGTGCCCATGTAGTTATCTTCGCTCCTGAGGGAGAAGAGCGCGCTCAGCAAACCTTTAATCCTCGTTTAGGCATTATGGGGGGAATTTCCATTATTGGAACAACGGGGATTGTTACCCCAATGTCTGAGGAAGGATGGAAAAAATCTATTAGTTTAGAAAGCGAAATGAAGCGTGAGCAAGGCTTAGACAAAATAATCTTTGTTCCAGGTAATCAAGGCGAAAAGTTTGCAGAAGCATTAGGTTTTAATAGCCAATACGTTGTCGTAATGAGTAATTTTGTTCGCCATGTTTTGAAGGATGCAGAGCGCTTAGGCTTTAAGCGTGTTTTAATTTTAGGGCATTTAGGCAAACTTATTAAAGTGGCGGCAGGTATCTTTCATACCCATAATCATGTAGCGGATGGGCGTATTGAAACATTAATCGCCCTATTAGCTTTAATGGGTGTGCCACAAGATTTTTTATTACAAATCGATCAATGTAAAACGACCGAAGCGGCCATGGAGCTTATTGAGCAAGAAAATTATCAAGCTGTTTATCAGCAAATAGCTTTACGTATTAAAGAGCGAGTAGAGCAATTGTCTAGGTTTACTAAAAATCCGATGCAGGCTGATGCCGTACTGTGTTCTATGGATGGCAAACTATTAGGTTGTAGTGCTCCTTTAACCACGTTAATAGAGGAGTTTCAACTGTGATTAGCGTTGTTGGCTTAGGCCCCGGTTCAACCGATTATTTAACTCCGTTAGCTAAGCGTTTGCTAGATGAGTGTGATTATGTTGTAGGGTCAACTCGTCAATTAGAAGCCATTGCACCCCATAATGCAAAAGAGCATTTGTTAGATAAAAAATTAGCAGATTTAATTGTTTGGTTAAAACAAAATCAAGCGCTATCTGTTGTGGTGTTAGCCTCAGGCGATCCAATGCTTTATGGGCTAGGTAAATATATTCGTCAACAGATGGCACAGGATAATGTACAGATAGTATCAGGCATTAGTTCTATTCAGTATCTATTTAGTCGAATCGGCCTTGATATGAACGATGTTTACCTCACCAGTAGCCATGGTAAAACACCAGACTTTGATTTTATGCTACAGCATCCAAAGGTGGCGTTAGTAACCGATGAAAAATTAGGCCCCTATCAAATAGCACAAGAAATTATTAAACGTGGCTTTCAGCGAAAACTGGTGATTGGCGAAAACCTTTCTTATCCCAATGAATGTATAACACAAAGCCAAGCAAGTGAAGTGGTAGACAAAACTTATCAAATGAATGTGGTGGTGATTATTGATGAAAGATAATTTATTTATTCGTGGCGATGTACCCATGACCAAAGAAGAAGTCCGAGTATTAACCATTGATTGGCTAAACCTCGCCCAAGCAAAGACTTTAGTAGATGTGGGTGCAGGCACTGGTAGTATTTGTATTGAAGCCAGCTTGCGTTACCCCCAGTTACAAACCATTGCCATTGAAAAAAATCCAGAGGCGATTGAATTAATTAAGCAAAACTGTGAAAAGTTTCATGTTAATAATTTACACATTATTGAAGGATCTGCTCCAGAAGTCTTGCCAGAGCAGGCCGTCGACGCCATTTTCATTGGTGGTAGTGGTGGTGAGTTGGATGAAATTATCCGTTGGGCATTTCGCTCTTTAAATGCGAATGGACGCTTAGTACTTAATTTTATATTGCTTAATAACCTGATGGAAGCATTGGATATTTTATCTAAGATAGGTTTTGAAGCCATTGAGGTGACGCAGTTACAGGTATCACGTTTAACTAAGTTAGGTAAAGGGAATTATTTTAAACCCAATAATCCTACCTATATTATTTCTTGTTCAAAAGGGGCTGAAAGCTGATGACGACAACCATTGATAACAGTAAGGTTTATTTTATAGGTGCAGGCCCTGGTGACTGCGAGCTGATTACGTTAAAAGGCTATCGTATTCTAGCGCAAGCGGATGTCGTGATTTATGCTGGCTCACTAATTAATCACGACTTACTGCATTATTGTAAGTCAGGGGCTACTTGTCATGACAGTGCATCTCTATCACTGCAAGAAATTATTGATTTGATGAAACAGGGGATAGATCAAGGCAAGTTGGTGGTTAGACTACAAACAGGTGATCTTTCTCTTTATGGTTCTATTCGTGAGCAAGCTGAAGAATTGGCTAAACTTGCCATTGGTTTTATTTCTGTTCCTGGGGTGAGTTCTTTCTTAGGGGCTGCCTCTCAACTAGGCGTAGAGTACACAGTGCCTGAAGTTTCACAAAGCCTCATTATTACCCGTATGGCAGGGCGCACACCAACCCCTGAATTAGAGTCATTGGAGTTGTTTGCACAGCACCAAACGTCAATGGCTATTTTCTTGTCGATTCATGACATGGCGAAAGTGGTTGAAAAACTCCATAATCAGGGCAAAGGCTATCCCATGGATACCCCTGTGGCAGTTATTTACAAAGCAACATGGCCAGATGAGCGTAAAGTCACAGGCACATTAAATGATATTGCCAGTAAGGTAAAAGAAGCTGGTATTAATAAAACCGCTTTGATTTTAGTAGGTCGTTTCCTAGGAGAAGAATATTACTACTCAAAGCTTTATGATGCAGAGTTTAGTCATGAATTCAGAAAAGCCTAAACTCGCTGTATTGGCCATAACGCCAGGCGGAAAAACGCAAGCGATGCGTTTGTCACAGTTGCTGCCTTGTGACTGTTTTACCAGTGATAAGCTTGTAAGCACAGGGTTTACAGGTTTTAACGGCAGTATGGCGGATTGTGTGCATCGTCTTTTTACAACTTATCAAGCGTTATTGTTTATTTGTGCCACCGGTATTACGGTACGAATGATAGCACCCTTGGTAACTGATAAGTTGGCAGACCCTGCCATATTGGTGATGGATGAGCACGCAACGCACGTGATTAGTTTGTTATCTGGGCATGTGGGAGGGGCTAATCAGTTGGCTGCAAAATTAGCTAAATTATTAGGTGCAACTCCTGTTATTACAACGGCTACCGATGTTAATCAGTTGGCTTCACTTGATACCTTGATTCAATCGATAGGTGCAGACGTTAGCTTGTATCGACAACAGGTGAAAGATATTAATCAGTTATTGGTTAGTGGCCAAGCTGTTGGTTTATACCTTGATGGTGTAGAAGTAGAAGATACCCGAGGCTTTACGCCAGTAACTGACTTGCAATTGATACCAGAGGGCTTGGCTGCATTGGTTGTAGTATCTAACCATACGGGATTATCGTTTGTTGCAAATTGCCTTGTGGTAAAAGTCATTCCTAAAAATATCGTTGTAGGGATAGGGTGTCGGCGTGGAACTGATGTAGCACTTATTTATCAACACCTTTGTCAACATCTAGCCAAGTATCAAATTGATTTACGAGCCATTAAACAAATCGGCAGTGTCATTATTAAACAGGATGAGGTTGGGTTGATTGCTCTGGCAGAGCAGTTAGCTGTCCCCTTTCAAATCTTTTCCATTGAAGCATTACAAGCGCACGAACACCTATTTCCTATTTCTGAGTTTGTACGTAGAACCATTGGTATAGGCAGTGTTTCTCAGCCTTGTGCTTGGATAATGAGTAATGGGAATTTATTAGGCGAAACGTTAAAACAAGATGGTATTACCATCACATTAGGAGTAAGCAAATGTTATATCTAGTTGGTTTAGGCCCAGGTGATGAAGGCACCATGACACAAGACGCTATCGCAGCAATTCAAGATGCAGAAGTCATTGTAGGCTACAAAACGTACACCAATCTTATTAAGCACTTGATTGAAGGTAAAGAGCTGATTAGAACGGGAATGTGCAAAGAATTAGAGCGTTGTGAAGCAGCTATTGAAGCAGCTAAATCAGGTAAAAAAGTAGCCTTGGTGAGTAGTGGTGATGTTGGCGTTTATGGTATGGCTGGCCCTGTTTTTGAAATCATTGCACGTGATCATTTAGATTTAGAGGTTAAAGTGGTGGCCGGCGTAACCTCCAGCGTGGCCAGTGCAGCGATGATCGGTTGCCCATTAATGCATGATTTTTGTCATATTAGTTTGAGCGATTTATTAACCCCTTGGGATTTAATCGAAAAACGGGTACGCATGGCGGCTGATGCCGATTTTGTCATTTGCTTTTATAACCCACGCTCTAAGGGCCGCCCAGACCACTTACAAAAAGCCTTTGAGCTGATGGCTCCTTTTAAACGCCCAGAAACCCCTGTGGGGATTGTTAAAGCAGCAGGTCGTGCAAAAGAAGATATGTGGCTAACAACCCTTGCAGAGATTGATTATAGTGTTGTGGGGATGACCTCGATGGTGATTGTTGGTAATAAATCGACTTACCGTTACAAAGATTACATCATTACGCCAAGAGGGTATATGGTGTGATAGGTAAAATCCATGTATTTGGTGGTACTTCCGATGCAGTATTGCTATGCCAACGATTAGAGCAGTTAGGTTTAACTTATGGGCTTTCTGTCGCCACTGAAGCAGGTAATGAAACCGCCATGCACTTAAAAGGTAAAGTGCATGTAGGACGATTAGATATCGAGCAAATGATGGCATTATTTCATCGTGAAAGCGTTGATTTAGTCATCGATGCTACACATCCGTTTGCTGCTGAAGTATCAAAAAATATCATACAAGCGACTCAGCAAACAGCGATTAAGTTGATCCGCTACGAGCGTCAAACCCAAATAGATTTATTAGAGCATCCCTTGCTGATCAAGGTGGCTAGTATTGAAGAGGCTTGCCAAGTGGCTAGTCGTTTAGGTGAAAAAATATTATTAACGACGGGAAGTAAAGAGTTAGCAAAATACAAACAACTACTCCCAAATAAAATACTTATCGCAAGGGTATTACCAACTGTCGGTGTTATTCAATCGTGTGTCGATTTAGGTTTAGGGTTGGGCGAGATTGTAGCGATGAAAGGCCCCTTTAGTCATGACATGAATAAAGCCATGTATCAGTTTTACCAAAGTGATGTGGTTATCACCAAAGAGTCAGGGGCGGAGGGGGGCTACAGCGAGAAGGTTTTGCCTTGCTTAGAATTAGGAATTACCTGCATCGTTATTAGTCGACCTAAGCAAACGTATGAAACCGTGGTATCAAGTATTGAAGCATTAGCCGAGCAATTACAAGTATTAATAAGAGGGTGAGAACATGAAAGGTAAAGTATGGTTAGTTGGGGCTGGTCCTGGAGATATTTCTTTAATTACCGTTAAAGGCATGGAATGTATAAAACATGCGGATATTTTAGTCTATGATCGCTTGGTTAATCCTGAGTTGTTAACTTTTGCCCCTAAGCACTGTGAGTTTATTGATGTGGGTAAAAAGAGTGATCATCATCCTATTCCCCAAGATCAAATTAACCAGATTTTAGCGAATCATGCTAAAGCAGGTAAAAAAGTAGTCCGCTTAAAAAGTGGTGATCCTTATGTGTTTGGTCGTGGTGGTGAAGAAGCTCAGTTATTGGTTGAGCAACAAGTACCTTTTGAAGTAGTACCTGGCGTTACCTCAGCCATTGGTGGTTTAACGTGTGCAGGGATTCCTGTGACGCACCGTGATCATGCCTCTTCTTTTCATGTGGTAACAGGCCATTTGCGTGCTGATAAAGAAACAGACCCTATTAACTGGAAAGCATTAGCAGAGTTAGACGGTACGATTGTTATTTTAATGGGTGTTGCTAACCTTGCAAACATTACCCAAGAGCTTATGCAGTACGGTAAGCCAGCCGATACCCCAGTTGGGATTGTGATGTGGGCAAGTCGGGACAAGCAACGCGTCGTAACGGCAACGCTTGAGACCATTGTTGATGTAGCAAAGGCTGAGGACGTTAAACCTCCCGCACTTATCGTAATAGGTGGCGTGGTAAGTCTACAACAAATGCTCGATTTTTCAGCCTTTATTAGTGACCCAGCACAGTAAGGAATAACCATGAAAAAAGCATTATTAGTGGTGAGTTTTGGTACTAGTTATCCTGAAACCCGTATTAAAAATATTGAATCGTGTGAAAAAGCAATGCAAGCGGTGTGCCCTGATCGCGATTTTTTTAGAGCATGGACATCCCATATCATCCGTAAAAAAGTAGCCAACCGCGATCAACTATTTATCGACTGCCCTCAAAAAGCATTGGAAAGACTCATCGAAGAAGGTTATCGAGATGTAGTGATTCAATCGTTGCATATATTGAATGGCGATGAATTTGAAAAAATCACCACCGAAGTCATGGTTTATAAAGATCAATTTGATCGGATGACTATTGGCAAGCCGCTGCTCAGTAGCATTGAAGATTACCAAGCGGTGATTGATGCGCTAATTGATAACAGCCCTAAGTTACCAGCAGATGAACGTATTGTCTTTATGGGGCACGGTGCTAGCCATCATGCATTTGCTGCCTACGCCTGTATCGATCATTTGTTTATGACTAAAAATTTGCCTTTTATCATGGGGGCAGTAGAAAGTTACCCTGAAATTGACACGGTGCTAGTGCGCTTACAACAAGAGAATGTTCGTAAAGTTCATTTAATCCCTTTTATGATTGTGGCGGGTGATCATGCTACTAACGACATGGCCTCTGATGAGGAAGATTCATGGAAAAGCCAAATAGAAGCCATTGGCATAGAGACACAATGTTATTTACAAGGTTTAGGTGAAAATGAGCAGATCAGGGCGCTGTTTGCACAGCACTTGTTAAACGCGATAGGAGAGCACTAAAATGACAGGTAAACTTTATGCCATAGGTACAGGCCCCGGCGCAGCAGATTTAATTACTGTAAGAGCAGCTAATTTACTGGCAACTATGGATATTGTCTATGCTCCTGCTGCTCGTAAAGGAGGGGATAGTTTAGCATTGTCTATCGTACGTCCCTATATTGGACAACAAACGCTGATTAAAGAACGCCACTTTCCGATGACCCATAACGCGGCTGAAAAAGAACAAGCATGGCAAGCGGTGGTTGAAGAAATAAAAACGGATTTAGCGGATAATAAAAAAATAGCTTTCATCTCATTGGGTGATGTGATGCTCTACAGCACATGGGTAAGTGTTTTAGAACGTTTACCTGATGGCTTGGATATAGAAGTCGTGCCGGGTATTACGTCTTTTGCCTTAATTGCCGCTAAAACCAAACGCCCTCTAGCGATGGAAACTCAATCACTGGTAGTGATGTCTTGCACTGTAGGAAAAGAGGCGCTCGCTCAAGCGCTTAAACAACATTCCAGTTTAGTTTTAATGAAAGCTGCTTCTTGCCTTGCCGATGTGAAAGAGTTGATTGAGCAACAAGGTTTGCTAGATTATGCTGTACTAGTCTCTGACGCATCTCTTGAGACTGAAAAACAATACCGTAATCTAAGGGATATTCCAGTAGATGAAAAACTGCCTTACTTTACCACTATTTTAGTAAATAAAGAGTGGTGAGTTGATTTATACTCATAAAGTATTACTATAGTAAAAAATATTGATGTATGCTATGGTCATAATAACCCTAATACTTTTACTGGTTTTTTCTTTGTAATGTCGTAGTACTAAGTGAATACTTAGAGAGTTACAACAAATAAAGGATTTACTATGAGTAATGTTTATAATATTTATAAAGTCAAAGCAGCTAAATTAGATATTTTAATAAAAAAAATAAGATCTATTGAATTACATGAGCAAAAAACAATTAATAGCAGTGGCTATGAAATGACTTTTTATTTTTCTTCAGAGGCTAACAATCAGGGAAGTACTATTTGGTGGTGGGAGACATATAGAGACTTTTTTAATGATGGTATTGATGAACCTATAAATATTTCTTATTTTGGATTGTTACTATGTAAAAAAATAGATTCTCCAGAGCAAATATATGCTGTTAGTTTAGGGAAAACACATTTTTATTTAAGTAAATTTATAGAGCGTGATTTCGGAATAAAAATTGCCGTGAGAATGGTAAATGAAGAAAATGTCCTGTTAAAAAAGAGTCGATATTTTGCAGGTACTAAAAGGCAAGAAATATCTTCATATATAAGTTTTGTTAAGAATAATTATGAAGCAGGAGAGTCGGTTGAACACTTGAAGTCTAAGGCTCAAGATACAGGCTGTTGGGGAGAAAAGAATATCATTTTTGCAGACTCTATTCAGATCGATATTTCAGAAAGTCCCCAAGAGTTAGTTAAGTATTTTGAACTGATAGAGTCAACTTTGCTAAATGATGAGGTTATCGACTTGCCTAAATTAGAGTTAGTTAAAGATGAGGATACGATTAATCGACTAGATAATGCATTATCTGAATCTATTAGGCAAAATGATTCGAACTTAACAGTTGATGAAATTCAGGTAATGGGCGTAAATTTTTGTTTCAGGTTTGTTGAATATGAGTATGAAATTTATACTAAAGGTGATTACGGTAGTAGAGAAAGTTTAGGTAATACAATCGATATTCAGCATGTATGCGATTTTGTAGTAAATAATAATGCTGATATTAATGATATAAATATTAAGTTTTCTATTGAGGGAAGTAAGCCATTTACAAAGGAATTAAAGGAGTTACTGGATATTCATTTAAGGGCTGATGATATAGATTATTGTTTGAGAGATGGTGAATGGTATTTATTTAGTCAAAAATTCCTAGAATATCTTAAAAGTTCTTTAGAAAGTATTGAGCA
>CAYNAM010000048.1:0-18174 GCA_964395065.1 uncultured Ventosimonas sp. | reverse complement strand
TACCAATACCGACAAGGGGAGCCTGCATGACCTCTAAAACTATTTCTTTAGCACACGGCAGTGGAACTTCAGCTAGCCAAACACTCATTGATGAGTTATTTATCTCTGCTTTTAAGAATGACCTTTTAGCCACTAAAGAAGATCAGGCGCGTATTTCCCTTAATCATTTAATGGCTGATGGTAATCAACTGGCGTTCAGTACCGACAGCTATGTCATAGATCCTCTTTTTTTCCCCGGTGGCAATATTGGCAAACTCGCTATTTGCGGTACGGTGAATGATCTTGCTGTTGGAGGCGCTTACCCACGCTATCTATCTTGTGGCTTTATTATAGAAGAAGGGTTATCCATGGATATTTTAACCCAAGTCGTGCACAGCATGGCCGAAACAGCCAAAGCCGCAGGGGTTTCTATTGTCACAGGAGACACCAAAGTAGTCCCTCGTGGCGCTGCCGACAAACTCTTTATAAATACCGCAGGCATTGGGGTTATTCCCGCTACCTTAAACTGGGGCATGCCACAAATTCAAGTTGGCGATAAAATTATTATCAATGGCACCTTGGGCGAACATGGCGCAACGATCCTCAATGAACGAGAACAACTTGGTTTAATGGGGGCACTCTGTAGCGATTGCGCCCCGCTCAATGGATTAATTGACCAATTACACCCTATTAAGGGTATTCGTACACTACGCGATGCGACCCGTGGCGGTGTTAATGCAGTGCTACACGAATTCTCACAAGCTTGTGGTCATGGCATGTTAGTCGAAGAGTCTTTATTCCCTCTTAGCTCTCCTGTACGCGGTATTTGTGAACTACTCGGCTTAGACCCTCTTAACTTTGCCAATGAGGGTAAAGTAGTGATTATTGCCTCCGAAGATTCAGCACCAGCCGTGTTAGATGCACTCAAATCTCACCCATTAGGGGCTCAAGCAGCAATTATTGGTTCAGTCACTCAAAACCCACAAGTTTACCTTCGTGGTCTTTATGGTGTTGATCGTATCTTAGATCTTCCCCAGCATGAACCGCTCCCTAGAATATGTTGATTCGCCTTGTTGAAGCGAAAAATCAATGAGTGCTAATGGCATTACTATTCGGATAAAAGGCAAAGTCCAAGGGGTAGGTTTTCGCCCTACCATCTGGCAACTGGCCAATGCCTTTAATGTCCGCGGGAATGTGAGTAATGATGCTGAAGGAGTTATCCTCAACGTCTGGAAGGAATCAACAACGGAAGCGTTTATCGCTAAGCTTTCTGCCTCTCCTCCTCCTCTTGCAAGAATTGACTCTATTGAACAAACACCTTACCACTGGGAAAACTCACCCAAAGGCTTTACGATTTTACCTAGCAATACGGGGGTAATGGACACACAAATTGCTCCCGATGCAGCCACATGCAGTGATTGCTTACAAGAGCTAAACACCAAGACTGATCGTCGTTTTCACTATCCTTTTATTAACTGCACCAATTGTGGTCCTAGACTTACAATCATTGAACAGATGCCTTACGATCGTCCAAACACTGTGATGAACGAGTTCGCCCTTTGTCCAGACTGCCTTAAGGAATATAGCACCCCAACAGATCGCCGCTTTCATGCTCAACCTATTGCCTGCCCTGATTGCGGCCCACACCTATGGTTTTGTAAGTCTAATGGCAAGCCGATCGCGATTGCTGATGAGGCGATTACACAAGCTATAGACCAACTAACACAAGGAAAAATCATTGCCATTAAAAGCATTGGTGGCTTTCATTTAATCTGTGATGCGACTAATGAGAATGTCGTAAAAAAATTACGACAACGAAAAAACCGCCCTAACAAACCTTTTGCTGTCATACTGCCCAATACCGCATGGTTAAATAGCTGTGTCGCCAAAGACAGCAATACCGCCGCATTAGCCGCATTATTATTTAGTCCTGCTGCACCTATTGTGCTTGTATCAAAAAATACCAATAGCCCTATTTGCCCAGCAGTGGCGCCCAACTTACATGAAGTGGGTATTATGTTACCCTCTAATCCACTGCATCATTTATTATTGCAACAATGGCAAAAACCTTTAGTAATGACCTCATGTAACCCACCTCATAAACCAACGGTTATCGATAATACAGAAGCATTAGCGACACTCGACACTATTGCCGATTACTACTTATTGCACAATCGACCTATCGTGCAACGGGCGGATGACTCTGTTGTACGCTTGAATAACATAAGTATTGAAACATTAAGACGTGCCAGAGGTTATGTACCTGACACCGTCAAATTACCCGAAGGATTTGAATCAGCGCCTTGCGTCTTAGCCTTGGGGGCTGACCTAAAAAATACCTTTTGTTTACTCAACCCACCTCATGCTACCGTCAGCCAACACGTTGGTGACCTTAATGATCTTGACACACAACAACAATGGCAAGACACCCTAGATCGTTGGCTTGATATTTACCAACTACAACCAATATACATTGCAGTGGATGCTCATCCCCACTATGCTACACAACTACTAGCTGAAAAATACAGTCAACAACTGGGGATTCCTAAAGTCGCCATTCTGCATCACCATGCTCATATCGCTGCTTGCCTCGTTGAGCATGGATACCCCCTAAACTCACCACCCGTTATCGGATTAGCACTCGATGGGCTAGGCTATGGGGAAAATGGTGAATTATGGGGTGGCGAATGTTTATTGGTAGACTATAAACAATGTCAAAAATTGGGAGGGCTTCCTGCGGTAGCATTACCTGGCGCAGACCTCGCCGCGAAAGAACCGTGGCGAAACCTTGTTGCACACTTGTTGACATTTGTGCCAGATTGGCAAAATAAACCTGAACTAAGCAATATACCCAGTACAACCCTCCAGATCATCGCACGTGCTATTAAGCAACATATCAATAGCCCACTTGCATCATCAACAGGACGATTATTTGACGCCATTGCCGCTGCGCTGGGAATAACGCCTGAACGCATCAGCTGGGAGGGAGAAGCCGCTTGCCAATTAGAAGCATTGGCGTTGCAATACCAAGGAACAGAAACACCCATTACCATACCATTATGGGCTATGACACTCGATTTAAAACACTTTTGGAATAGCTGGCTAAATTGGCAAGCCTCCCCATCAGCCAAAGCCTATGGGTTTCATCTTGCATTAGCAAAGGGCTTTGCACAATTGGCGATTAAGGCAGCTCAAAAATATCACACCCAAACAATTGTGTTAAGTGGTGGTGTTATGCACAATCAATTATTACGCCAGTTATTGTGCCAAGAGCTGGAACAATACCACGTATTATTCCCAAACAATTTTCCTGCCAATGATGGTGGTATTTCATTAGGTCAAGCGGCTATTGCTGCCGCACAGCACCAAAAACCATAACACGATTATCGACGAGTGCTGGGGCGTAAAAACAATAACCAATTTCCCATGCCGACTAACAGTCCACCACCAATGATATTACCAATAGTCACAGGCAATAGATTATGCAATAAAAAATTAGCTAAGTTTAAATCCGAATACTTAACTGCTTCTATTCCTTGGGCAGCCCAAAAGTCAGGAGAGGCTGTAGTTTGTAACAGAATACCCATAGGGATTTCATACATATTAGCCACACAGTGCTCAAAGCCACAAGCCACAAACATAGCGACAGGTAAAATGACGGCTAATAGTTTATCTGTCGCGCTACGCCCACTGTAAGCAAGCCAAACGCCTAAACACACCATCACATTACACATAATACCCAACGCAACCGCCTCAATAAAGGTATGATGTATCTTATGCTGTGCAATATTTAGATAGTTTAAGGCAATGCTTCCGTTTGCATCCCAAGGATGACCACTGGCATAAATGATCGCAACAAGTAACAACGCACCCGTAAAATTTGCAAAATAAACCGTTAACCAATTTTTTATAAGCTCCCACCACGTAATTCTCTTACTGGCCTTAGCAATAATGGTCATCGTCGTGGAGGTAAATAAATCTGAGCCACAAAGAACAACTAACATCAACCCCATACTAAAACATATACCGCCGACTAACTTCGCCATGCCGTAAGGCATAGCACCTGATCCGGTGGTAACCAGTGTAAAAAAGACGAACGCTAAGGCAATAAAAAAACCACCAAAAATCCCCCCAAGAAATGCCGTGCCAAAAGGTCTTTTAGCCTTAGCCGTCATCGCTGCTTCAGCTATTTTTGCCATTTCATGAGGGTTATGGAGATCAAATGAAGGTGATACAGGACTGGGGGATTTCTGTTCCATACTATAACTCCACTTTGTATCAATGAATTATTAAAACACGCTTTTAAAACTGTTACAAAACAACGGCGAAGTATTACAAAGTAAATCAAAAATCAATAATATGATAAAAGCAATTTACATGCCAACTACTTATTAATAATCTATTGGTTAGCTTACGATTTTATCTACTAATGTTTAATCCTCCATCAGTGTGAATATGATTTAGGCCAGTATTTTTTAAAATGTAATTTTATATAATAAAACATAATCTCAACTGAAATCATATAATGGTTATCACTGCTAAAAAATCACTTAACACACTAGATCTGATCTCATTTAATGAGACGCTTTATGCTTGCCTTGATAACATTAATGCATTATCAGATAGCTTAAGTATTGACCAAATTAATATTATTATAGAAACGCAAATACCCGCTACATTAATAGTCACGAGTATTAATACAAAGACACGTCAAAAAGAGGTTTGGTCACAAGCGTTGTCTGAAGATGAGCAAACATTTCGTTGCCCTCTTTCAGATCAACCCATTCATTACAATGATGTTAACTATAAGAGTTTGTTTGAGGATCTCATCCCCAACAATTTTTTTTATAACATACAACTAGCTTATCACGTTCCATTGTATTGCACAGAACATCAGCAATCGGCTATCCAGTTTTTACGTACTCAACAAGCTAATCGCTTTTCCAGTAAAGAAGTGGAAAACCTTAAACAATTGGCGAGCCTTGTAGAAAAAGTTATTGTGGGACTTTTTAATATTGCCCATTTAAGCCAAGAAAAAGCATCACTAGACTATGAATTATTAAAAAATCATATTTTAGTAGAAGTAACAGATGCAGCCATATCCCTTCAAGGTATGGAAGAAATGGCTAAAATAGTCTCTAAAGATATTATTAAATTTTGTAATTTAGACTATATTGGCATTTTACTATGCCCGAATGAAAATAATCAGAAAATACACCTGTACGACTCTCATCGCTCTAATAATAAACAGCTCAACCAAAAAAACCATCTTATTAATGCACAAGAGCCACTTGCCCAAGAGTTACTAAAACAAAACTCTATCGTGACGACATCTATTGAAGAACTTGCAGAGAAATACCCTGATAACGATCAACTCAGCACGATGTTAGATAAGGGCTTACAAACCCTGTGTGCAATGCCATTAAAGTTTGGGAGCGAGGTATATGGCGCATTACTGCTAGCGCATAGTACCTCTGAAATTTTCGATCTCGACACCATTAGTCTTTTTCGACAAATTGCCGATCGGGTGGTGATCGCCGCTAAAAATATTTATAGTTACCAGAAAGTAACGAATTTAAATCATAGTTTAACGAATGAGAACCTCTACTTATCAGAAACCATTCAGCAAATTGACACCTTTGGCGAAATCATTGGCTCAAGCCCTGCCGTTCAAAGGGCCCTAGAACAAGTTGAAATGGTAGCTCACAGTGGTAGCTCCGTTTTATTATTGGGTGAAACTGGAACAGGTAAAGAGCTTTTTGCTAAAGCTATCCACAACCGTAGCCCTCGCCACGACAAACGGATGATAAAGGTCAATTGTTCGGCAGTACCCGCTAACTTATTAGAAAGCGAGCTTTTTGGCCATGAACGAGGCGCTTTCACCGGTGCTAATACTCGGCGAATTGGCCGTTTTGAACTGGCTCAAGGCAGTAGCTTACTTCTCGATGAAATTGGTGATATTCCGCTCGAACTACAACCTAAGCTTTTAAGAGTATTACAAGAGCGTGAAATTGAAAGGCTGGGTGGTAACACTGTTATTCCTGTGGATGTCCGTATTATTTCTGCCACCAACTGCAATTTAGAAAAAATGATTGATGATAAAACCTTCCGTGCCGATTTGTTTTATCGCTTAAACGTTTTCCCTATTATCATCCCGCCTCTTCGTGAGCGAAAAACAGATATTCCTCTTTTAGCACAATTTTTTACTCAAAAATTCGCTAAACTAATGAAGCGTGACATTGACAGCATCGCAGCCAATACACTCAACCAATTATGTGACTATCATTGGCCAGGTAATGTTCGCGAACTCGCCAATGTGATTGAGCGTGCCGTTATCTTAAATAAAGGCAATGTATTATCTATTGACCCTCAATTTCTTCTATTGCCAGAAAAAAATACATCACACGAAAAACCTATCCCCCAACCCAATATAACTAAAAAATTAGATCTTTCTGACCCAGATAATGACCAAAGAGAACAAATTTTACGTGTTCTAAAAGAAACAAATGGGATCATTGCAGGTCCAAAAGGGGCGGCAATACGCTTAGGACTAAAACGCACGACCTTACTGTCACGGATGCAACGACTAGGAGTTTCACCTAAAGATGTGATCCAAGACGATTAAAACATGCTTTACCTGTGCTAAAATTTTGATCATATTACGTGGAGAGTCACCATTATGCACAAAGAGATTGTTGGATGCGCAGCATCCCTATCAGAAAATGACTTGACAACAAGTCAAGGTTACCAATCTTTTCGTGTACAACGTATCAAACAAAGTAGTACTTCAATCATCGAAGATAATATTATTGAAGAAACCCCCATCGCCTTATCTTATAACGGAATATCACATGCAGTGATGATGGCGACCCCCACCGACATTGCTTATCTGGCAAAAGGCTTTAGTCTTTCCGAAGCAATCATTCCTAATCTCTCGTCCCTCTATGATCTAGAGATCAACCATTATGAAGAAGGGATCGAAGTACAAATGCAAATTGCCACACAAGCATTTGTCGAACTAAAACAGCACAAAAGAACCATGGAAGGCCGCACGGGTTGTGGTTTATGCGGTATAGAAAACTTACAACAACTCAATAGGCCTCTCAAAAAGCTAGCGCCAGCCAATCCTGCATGGTTAGACACATTAACTGCGGTCTATCACCATATCAAAAACCATCAACCAATAACTCAAGCAACAGGTGCAGCCCATGCTGCTGCATGGGTGGTCAATGGTGAAATCATCGCCACCTTTGAAGATGTAGGTAGACACAACGCCCTTGATAAATTGTTAGGCTATTTATTAACAGAACAACGCGATACAACAGAAGGCTTTGTATTCATGACAAGCCGAGCAAGCTATGAACTCGTGCGCAAATGTACACAATGTAATATCCGATTATTAGCGACGATTTCTGCCCCCACAACACAAGCGATTAAACTCGCTAACGAGAGTGGCTTAACACTGGCAAGTTTTTGTCGAGAGGATGGGTATGTCATCTATGCACAACCACAATCTATTTAAAAATGATGTTAAACCGACTGAAACAATCACTTATTATTTTGGTAACTTATGATGCAATTATCACAAATCACCCCAGTTGAAAAACTGTTGAATACGAAAGAAATTGCATTTTATCATGACATACTAAGTCGGCCCCTCGTTGCTGAAATCACAAAAGCAGAAGTGACACACTATCGTCAAAAAGTTATAGAACAAGGGATTGCTATTGATACCAATGAGCTAATTCACACGATTGTGCTTGCGCTTAAGAAACAAAGTAGTCAACGGCTACAGCGTGTTATTAATGCCACAGGCATTATTGTTCACACCAATCTAGGCAGGTCCCCTATTCCCCAAACAATATGGCAAGAAGCAAGTGAAACCGTCTGCGGATACTCTAATTTAGAATTTAATCTAAACAATGGCAAACGCGGTAATCGCATGGGGATGTTAAGTAAAATTCTCAGTACCTATTTTGGTGGAGAATCTAACATCCTTGTTAATAACAATGCCGCTGCCATGCACCTCATTTTAAAAACCTTTGCCCAAGGTAAAGAAGTTATCGTCTCTCGTGGTGAGCAAGTTCAAATAGGCGGTGGTTTTAGAATCCCCGAAATACTAGAAGAGTCTGGGGCAGTGCTACGCGATGTTGGCACAACCAACATCACCACCTTAGATGACTATCTAAAAGCCATTAATGAAAATACCGCCATGGTGCTTGTTGTACACCAGTCTAACTACTATATTGAGGGCTTTAGTCAACGAGTAGACATCAACTTATTGGCGGCAAAACTCCCCGAACATGTCATGCTCGTTGTTGACCAAGGCTCAGGTAATCAAATTGCAGGAATCCCCGGCGAACCCACTGTCGCTAACTACTTAAAAGCAGGTGTCGACTTAGTTTGTCTATCGGGCGACAAAATGGTCGGTGGCCCACAAGCAGGCATTATTTTAGGCAAACAACAGTTTATTGAGCCACTGTCGAAACACCCCATGATGAGGGTTTTTCGCCCTGGCAAAGAAACTTATGCCTTGCTTGAAAAACTATTGATCCACCGATTAAATCACGACTGTGCGGCTAATAATCGAATTGAAACATTAATCACTCAACCGATCGAATGGCATCAAGAAAGAGCGCAACAAATAGCCAGTATTGCACCCGAAAAACTCCCCCTTGTTGCAACTAAATTCCTTATCGGTGGAGGCACAACCCCACGTGCCCAATATGACACATGGGCCATTGCAATCCTTAGCGATGAATCGCCATCATCACTCATTAAACGCTTACGAAACCATAATCCACCCATCATAGGAGTTGTACAACAAGACCAAGTATTGATTTACCCCGTCACATTATTTGATGAAGAACTAACGATTGTAAAAGAGTTTTTAAGCGAGCTCATTTAGTAGCCCACTTATTAATATGACAAATATTAATGTATAACCTTTCTTAATACAGCTCACGGGGCTGATTAAGTCAGTAAACATGTGGTTTCATGATCGTCATTAAACCCATAACGAGAGGCACCTATGAACACAATTAAATTAACCCAATTTTCCCATGGGGGCGGTTGTGGTTGTAAAATTTCCCCTGCGGTACTGACTGAACTACTCTCACATATTCCGACAGGTGTTGTACCCAAAGAACTTTTGGTTGGCACAGACACTTCTGACGACGCGGCTGTTTACCAACTCAATGATACCCAAGCGGTTATTGCCACCACCGACTTTTTTACCCCCATAGTAGACGACCCTTACGATTTTGGACGCATCGCCGCAACTAATGCACTGTCCGATATTTATGCCATGGGCGGAACCCCCATTATGGCCTTAGCCATTGTTGGAATGCCATTAGATAAACTCCCCAAAGAAGCCATAGGCAAAATACTCGAAGGTGGCGCTTCTATTTGCCAGGAGGCAGGCATTCCCATTGCCGGTGGTCACTCTATCGACATTTTAGAACCCGTTTACGGTTTAGTAGGCATCGGTGTTGTCAACCCCAAACAATTACTCAGTAATGCAAAAGCACAACAAGGTGATATTCTTATATTAACCAAACCACTAGGGATTGGCATGTTATCGGCGGCGCTTAAAAAAGGAATGTTACAAGCCAGCGAATACGCCGAACTCATTAAATGGACAACTACTCTTAATAAAGTGGGTGCAAGTTTAGCCACACAGCTTGATATTCATGCGATGACTGATGTCACAGGTTTTGGTCTGGCAGGTCACCTCTTAGAAATGTGCCGTGCAGCAAAACTACAAGCAACTGTTAATTTCCAACAACTACCCTTTATTGATGCAGCACTGGCTATAGCTCAACAAGATATTGCAACAGGAGCCTCTAGTAGAAACTGGCAAAGTTATGGTGAGTTTATCAAACTGCCTGAATCAACTAAAACATGGCAACGTAACGTATTAACTGACCCGCAAACGTCTGGTGGTCTATTGATTGCATGTAAGAGACAAGCCCTTGCCACAGTACAAAAAACATTGCTTACTTTGCAAGGTAATGAGGGAGCAGTGATTGGCGAAATGACGGCGGCTGATCCGCTAGGTTCAGTCAACATATGCCTTGAGTAACCCTTGGTATTAGAGTGTTTTTATCCATTTTATTTTGGTTAAATTTTAATAGATAGCCTGATAGCATTGCAAAGGAGCTAATATGAATGCAGTCATTGGCACAGCGGGTCATGTCGATCATGGAAAATCATCGCTAATAAAAGCGCTGACGGGTATTCACCCCTCACACTTACCTCAAGAATTATTACGAGAAATGACCATTGATTTAGGCTTCGCCCACTTCTCAACAGATGCGGGAGATACCATCGGTATTATCGATGTCCCAGGGCACGAACGTTTTATTCGCAATATGGTCAGCGCCGTATGGGGGTTAGATATTGTCCTCTTTGTTGTAGCGGCTGATGAAGGGTGGGCAGCGCTCTCCTCCGAGCACTTACGAATTATTGCTGCCATGGGAATTAAACAGTGTATTTTGGTATTAACAAAGAGCGACCTTGTTGATAAACAGCGCTTAAGTGAAGTAGAAAATGAAGCCCTTGAACACTTTCTGGCAGAAATGGAGTTGCTCCCCGAAGTCATTGCCGTAAGTAACCATACTAATCAAGGGATAGAAGCGCTAAAACAACTCATTATTAAAAAATTAGCCACCATTGATAAGCGTGAAGATTTAGATCACCAAGCTCACCTCTATGTAGATCGCGTATTTTCTGTTAATGGTGTCGGTACCACTGTAACAGGAACATTGCGTGGTGGTGAAATAAAAGAAGGTGATACGCTGACTCTTTTCCCTAGCAAGCAAACGGTAAAAGTTCGCTCATTACAAAGTTACCACCAACAACTAGACACAGCCCCGCCTTACGCAAGAACGGCCGTTGCTTTAAAACAACTTAATCGAAAATTTGTCTCACGTGGTAGTTGCCTCGTTAAGAATCCCGAAGCAGTGACGATGAGCAATGACTGGATAATAAAGCTAACACCTCATTTTTGTAGGGCATTAAAAAAACAAAGTATTGTCGAGGTGGCCTTAGGTACAGCTCATGTGCAAGCAAAATGTTACTTGTATGCAGACAGCACACTGGCACGCTTACAATTTGAAGAGGCTATTCCTGCTTTCTGGGGGCAATCTTTATTACTTATTCAACAGGGTGGTAGCCATATTATTGGGGCAGGTAGGCTAGTTTGGTCACAACCTATTCAACGTAAAACTCGCCTTATCTTACAAGAGATACTGCCCACATTAACCATTCATAGCGCTACCATGGCACAATCAAAACTAACACTACAGTTAGCGCTTGATGGTTATGCACAACAAAATACCCAACTAATACCCCCCCAAAAAACGATCCCATTAGGCGATTGGTGGATTAATGAACTGACCCTAAAAAAACTACAAGAGCAGTGTAATAAACACCTAAACTCAGCTATTCAAGCTATTAGTGTAGAAGAGCTCGCCAGAAATACACAGATGCCCCTCTCTTTAATAGAAGCGCTATGTGCAAATCGTTGCGCAAGTGGAGAATGGCAAAAAATTGATGGCAATATTATTTTAGCTGCACTTAATAAAGACTCTACACTTCCTCCCAACCAACAACAATTATTAGAAGCCATTAGTCAAACCCACAACCAAGGGTATGATGCTTCAAAATCTCCACTTGTTGGCGTTAAGCGTTTACTACGAGCACTCACAGAAAGGCAGCTCATTATTCCTACAGAAAATGATCTCTTTTTTAGTAAAACAGCCTATGATGAAATTGTTGCCAATATCATGAAAGGACGGCCTCTGCATGAAAAATTTAGTGTCGCCGATGCACGCGACAGTACGGGGCTTTCGCGAAAACAGCTAATCCCCTTACTCAACCGACTGGAAAAAGATGGTTGGGTAAAACGTATTGAAAATGACCGTATTGTTTGCAAAGCCTATGAATAGAGACAGCAACAGGAAAACAGACATGAACAATAGCTGGACTGAATTTAAACAAAAATACTTAATCACCTTTTGGAACCCTATTAGTGCAATCATTGCAGCCGGTATTCTGGCTACCTATTACTTTGGATTAACTGGAACACTGTGGGCGGTAACAGGTGAGTTTACACGTTGGGGCGGGCATTTGGTTGCCCTTTTCGGTGGAGATCCAAAAAACTGGGCTTATTTTAAAATCATAGGTTTAGAGGGAATGCCTTGGCAACGTAGTGATGGTTTACTCCTAATCGGCATGTTTGCAGGCTGCTTTGCTGCGGCTTTGTGGGCCAATAATGTAAAACTACGCACCTCTAAATACCCCATCAGAATTTTTCAAGCCTTAGTCGGCGGCTTTATTGCTGGCTTTGGGGCAAGGCTGGCCATGGGCTGTAATCTGGCAGCTTTTTTTACGGGTATTCCACAATTCTCATTACATGCATGGTTCTTTGCTGTCACAACGGCTATCGGTTCACTGGTCGGTGCTAAAGTCGCCTTACTACCTCTCTTTAGAACACCGCTTAATATCAAAAAAGTAAACCAACACACTGTACTCACACAAAACCCACAGCAAGTGAAACGCCGTTTTATACTAGGTTCTACTATTTTCGTCGTCACCGCGTTGGTTGGGCTTGCCTTACTGTTTGTCATCCCTAAGCTAGGAATTGCCTTATTATTTGGGGTAGCCTTTGGATTACTCATTGAACGCGCCCAAATTTGCTTTACCTCTGCATTCCGCGACTTATGGATTACAGGCCGTGCTTATATGGCTAAAGCCATTATTTTAGGGATGCTCGTTAGCACTATTGGCGTTTTTGCTTTTATAGAGTCAGGAGCAACCCCAAAAATATTTTGGGCAGGCCCTAATGCTATTCTTGGTGGTTTGCTGTTTGGCTTTGGTATTGTACTCGCTGGTGGTTGCGAAACGGGGTGGATGTATCGCAGTGTTGAAGGGCAAGTACACTTTTGGTGGGTTGGCATTGGCAATATTTTAGGTGCTACCGTTTTAGCCTACTATTGGGAAAGTCTAGCGCCTTATCTAGTGAATGACTTTGAAAAGATTAATTTACTAAAACTAGCAGGGCCTTATGGCGGGCTACTCATCAACTATGCCTTGATGATCATCGCCTTATTTTTTGTTTTATGGTGGGAAAAACGCTTTTTAGCTAAACGCAAAAAGATGACAATCGATACTTCATCTAAAACGTCAGGTTGTTGTTAATTAATCACCCAAAACACAGCAGGAAAATTTTATGAGCCAATCTACACAACCACTGGATCAAATCATTCCCACCTTACAACTGGATATGGTAGGAGAACCCTGCCCTTATCCTGCGGTAGCTACATTAGAGGTGTTACCCCAATTAAAGGATGGCGATATTTTAGAAGTGATTAGTGACTGCCCTCAGTCAATTAACAACATCCCCATTGATGCAAAAAATCATGGTTATGAGGTATTAGCCATTGAACAAAATGGCCCCACAATCCGCTACTTAATTCGTAAATAATACTCGTTGGCTCATGCCATAAACGTTAACCTTAATAGGTTACTTTTATTGTATGAGTCTATAACCAATGGCGGTTTCAGTGAGTAAATGCTGGGGATTGGTTGGTTCTGTCTCTAGCTTTTGACGTAAATGCCCCATATAAATACGTAAATAATGGGGTTGCTCAACATAATTCGGCCCCCAAACTGCCAATAACAATTGCCGCTGGGTACAAACACGCCCGACATTTTTTATCAGCTCACTTAATAGCTTATACTCTGTTGGAGTGAGGTGTATTTCTTGATCTTCCTTCAAGATACGATGGGTACTAAAGTCAATCGTCACGTCACCAAAAATAAAGGTATTAGATGCAGTACTTTTAATGTCAATCCGCCGTATTTGCGCCCTCATCCGTGCAAGCAATTCAGGAATACCAAAAGGTTTCGTAATGTAATCATCCGCTCCCATGTCTAATGCTGCTACTTTTTCAGCTTCATCATGACGTGCGGTTAAGACAATAATCGGTAAATGAGACCACTGACGAACCTCTTGTATAAACTGTTTACCATCGCCATCACTAAGCCCTAAATCAAGCAACACCATACTGGGTTGGCGAGAAGCTGTTTCAATTAGCGCGCGAGAAACACTATCACACTCATAAACCTGCCAACCCTCTTCTATTAAGGCTTGGCTTAGCAGTTTACGGATATGTTCAGTATCCTCAACGATGAGTACGCTATGATTCTTTTCCATTGTCTTGCTCAATTATCTCGGGTGACTCTAACTCTATCAGAGGCATGGGGGTTGCGGGAATAGTAAAGGTAAAACAACTACCACCATCAATACGTTGCTTTGCTGAAATAGTCCCTTTATGGGCATCGATAATTGTTTTTGCAATACTCAACCCAAGACCTACCCCTGTATAAGCGGTTTCTATTTTACCACGATTAAATTTTTCAAAAATAGCCTGCTCTTGCCCTTCAGGTAATCCAATCCCTCTATCTAGCACAGAAACAACCAATTGGTCTTTTCGGTATTTAACATCAACCTCAACCTGGGGCTCAACTTGGCTGTATTTAATCGCATTTTCTATTAAATTATGAAGCACTCGCTCAATTAAAAGAGGGTCAAACTCGACCAAAGGGATAGTAGATGGGCAATGTACCTTAATTTTAATCTGTGGGTAACTCAATGAAATATTATGCAAGACACTGCCAATAATCTCTTCAATGGAATACCAATCCAGCTTTGCTTTAAAGTGCCCCGTATCGATACGCGCCATATCAAGTACATTACAAACAATGCTGTGTATAGAACGCGCATTATCATAAATAGCTTGTAAATTTTGCTGCAATAACTCCTTTGATATCGTTTGATGACGACTCATTAAGTTTTCAGCCTGCCCCATTAAGCTGGTCAGTGGCGTTCTTAAATCGTGAGAAATGGTTGATAAAAGAGTATTCCTTAACTGTTCAGATTCCACCTGAATCAGAACTTGCCTTGCCACTTCCGCAAAATGAATACGCTCTAACGCTATAGCGATCAGGCTAGTGATGGTTTCTAATAATTGCTTTTTCTCAGGGATTAATAAATCATTTAGGTGTTTAGGGGCAATCGCTAAAATTCCGCGAATACGCACTGGCGCATTCAGTGGTATATAACGAAAAGGGTGCTTAGGCAATGTATTGGTAGCAAAGCCAGCCTCTGCCTGATGATCAAAAGCCCATTGCGCAATGGCAAGGTCAATCCCCTCAGAAGCATTATCTTGCAGTTGCTCTTCTGGTGTGGGTAAAAGTAATACAACGCTGCCACCGAACTCTTGCTGCATAACTTGAGTACTTTTTTTAATCACCTGTTCTGTTTCAAGATACCCCGAAAGCGCCTTAGCAAATTGGAACAAGCTCTGTACACGCGCCTCTCTCGTTTTGGCAATTTTTGCACGGTATTTTAGACTGGCCATTAATTGGCTTGATAAAGACCCCACAAATAACATCACAGCAAAGGTCACTAAATATTGTAAATCCGTTATATTTAATGAGAAACGAGGAGAAATAAAACAGAAGTCAAAAATCAATACACTGATGATAGAGGTAAAAATCCCCACATTACGGCCATAGCGGATACTGGCTAATATCACCATGAGCAGGAAAAACAAAACAATATTCGCTGGATCAAGATGGTTAGAGATTGGCCACAAACAAACAGTAAGCAGACTCGTCAAGGCTGTGGTATAAAAATAAGGGCGTAATTTTAGTTTCTTTTTAGGTGTTTTTAACCATGGCTCATGGGCTACTTTTTCTTGCGATGATTGGGCTACTTTTCCTATTTTTTGAGTCTGTTTCGCGATTTGAATAAAATCTAACTCAGGAGCTAATGCTGCAATTTGTTGCATTAAACTTTTGTGCCACCAAAATCTTCTTTTAACTAAGGCACAGCTGAGCAACTTAGATAAATTATTTTTACGGGCATAATCAACCAGTGCTTTGGCCGTATCACTCTCCATTAACACTTGGGTGGTAGCCCCTAATGACTCGGCAAATTTTAATCGCATTAATATGGCATTGTGTTGTTGGGTTGATGTTTTTTTAAAATCTGCATTTTCTACAAAGACGGTGTGCCATGCACAACCTAACTGCTGGGCCCAACGGGCGGCTTCTCGTATGATATTTTCATCGCCCGACTCACCCGTCATATAAACGAGAATCCCCGCCTCTGTTTGCCAAACCTTTTGAATAGATTTTTCCTGGCGATAATGATGTACATCTGACTTTATGCGGTCAGCCGTGCGGCGCAAAGCAATTTCCCGTAAAGAGATTAAATTACCTCGCCGAAAAAAATGATTAAAAGCGCGCTTTGCTTGTTCTTGTTGGTATATTTTACCCACGTGTAAACGATTCAAAAGTTCATCGGTCGTGGTATCAACCAAAATCACCTCGTCAGCAGACTCAAAAAACACATCAGGAACGGTTTCATGAATGGTCACTTCAGTGATTTGACTAATAATACTGTTCAAGCTTTCTAAATGTTGTACATTAAGGGTTGTCCAAACATTAATACCTTGAGACAGGATCTCATCAATATCCTGCCAACGCTTTGGATGCCTTGATCCTTCTAGATTGCTATGCGCCAACTCATCCACAAGCAGTAAGTCAGGCTTTGCTTCTATGGCTCTATTTAAATCAAACTCCTGAAATACTTTTCCTTTGTACTGTGTGGTAATACGAGGAAGTAAATCAAAGCCTTGTAACTGCTTTTCAGTTTCTTTTCGCCCATGGGTCTCGACCAACCCAACCAACACCTTAGCACCATTTTTTTGAGCCTCTCTCGCGGCACTTAACATCGCGTAGGTTTTGCCTACCCCAGCAACGGCGCCAAAGTATATACGTAATTTACCGCGTTGTGCTTTTTGCTCTTGCTGATTAAGCTGTTGTAGTAATGAGTCGGGATTAGGGCGATCCATTAAAGGGCTACCTTTGTTTGTGTAAACGTATCTAAGGCGAGATTAAGTTGTAAAACATTAATCACAGGCTCACCTATCATACCGAACAACGGTATCTGTTTATACTCATTTATCATCGCTTTTACTTGCTCATTAGATAACCCTCTGGCTTTAGCAATACGTGGTACTTGGTAAAATGCACCGGCAATACTAATATGAGGATCCAGACCACTGCTTGAGTGTGTTACTAAATCAATAGGAACATGCGGGTTATGTTGTGGGTCTGCTTTGATTAAGCGATCAGCATGACCTTGTGCGGAGCTAACAAGTGTTGGATTAGACGGTGCGATGTTCGCGCCACCAGAGGCCATCGCGTTGTATGGATACTCAGCCGTTGCTGAAGGTCTACCCCAAAAGTACTGAGGTTCTTTAAACGACTGACCAATTAGGCGAGAACCTATCACTGCATTTTTTTGTTCGATCAAACTGCCATTAGCCTGTGATGGGAATAATAATTGGCCAACTCCTGTCATTATCAAGGGATAGGCTAACCCTGTCACAAGGGATAATAAAATAAATAAACTCAACGCGGGACGTAATATTTTCATTTTCTTTTCCACCTATAATACAGCTAAACACATGTCTATTAGTTTTATGCAAATAAAAGGCACTGCAATACCGCCTAAACCATAAAGCAGAATATTTCGACGCAATAAGCTAATAGCACTTGCCACGCGATAACGCACACCTTTTAATGCCAAAGGAATCAACGCAATAATAATCAATGCATTAAAAATAGTAGCCGATAAAATGGCTGACTCAGGGCTATGTAATTGCATAATATTCAAGACACCCAATGCTGGAAAAACACTGGAAAAAGCTGCAGGAATCACCGCAAAATACTTAGCAATATCATTAGAGATAGAAAAAGTCGTTAATGCACCGCGTGTCATCAACAGTTGCTTACCTGTTTTAACAATATCAATCAACTTGGTAGGGTCTGAATCTAAATCAACCATATTACTGGCCTCTTTAGCAGCTTGTGTTCCTGAGTTCATTGCAACCGCAACATCTGCTTGAGCCAGTGCAGGGGCATCGTTGGTGCCGTCCCCCGTCATGGCAACTAATAAGCCTTGTTGTTGATGTTCACGAATAAGGGTTAATTTATTTTCAGGGGTTGCATCGGCTAAATAGTCATCAACGCCAGCCTCTGAGGCTATCGCTGCGGCTGTAAGGGCATTATCCCCCGTAATCATAATGGTTTTAATCCCCATTGAGCGTAACTCGT
>CAYNAM010000047.1:0-18191 GCA_964395065.1 uncultured Ventosimonas sp. | reverse complement strand
TGATACCAAAGTTATTTGTACTGTGTCGGTTGAAACAGGTATTCCTAGATTTTTAAAAGGTTCGGGACAAGGTTGGTTAACGGCTGAGTATGGAATGTTACCGCGTTCGACGGGTGAGCGTATGCAGCGTGAGTCAGCAAAAGGTAAGCAGACTGGTCGTACACAAGAGATTCAGAGACTTATTGGGCGTTCATTACGTGCTGCGTTAGATTTAAAAAAATTAGGTGAAAATACATTGCATATTGATTGTGATGTTATTCAAGCAGATGGCGGAACACGAACAGCCTCGATAACAGGTGCCACGGTTGCATTGATTGATGCATTAGCTGTGATGAAAGAGCGAGGCTTGATAAAAAGTGATCCATTTAAACACTTTATTGCGGCTGTTTCAGTCGGTATTTACCAAGGTGAGCCTGTACTTGATTTAGATTATTTAGAAGACTCACATGCTGAAACTGATTTAAATGTTGTTATGACTGATGCGGGCGGTTTTATTGAAGTTCAGGGTACTGCAGAAGGGGTTCCTTTTCAAGCTGATGAGTTAAATAGTATGTTAGCACTAGCTAAACAAGGTATTGAGGAAATATTCGCTCTTCAAAAGCAAGCTTTATCTGATTGTTGATATTTAAGGAGTAGGCTGCGTCTAAAAGTGGCCTACTCACATAAAATACTCAAAGTAGGAAACTAGTATTTCTGCACCAAGGCATTAGTATTGACTAGGTTGCATAAATAATTTACCTCGTACCATCAAATCTCTGTTATAGTATATGTGTATCAATAAATAATAACAATTATCTGATATGTTAATGATGTAAGTTAGAATATTAATATCTAATCATAAATTACCTTTAAAGGTAATGAAACTGAGAGACTATTTATGAGTACTACATTTTTTATTCCCGCAGTAAATGTTATAGGTGATGGTTCATTGGCTGATGCAGTGCCTTTATTAAAGGGCTATGGGTTTAAACATGCCCTCATTGTAACCGATGACTTTTTAAATAAAGCTGGCGTAGCTAAACAAGTCACAGACTTATTAACAAAAGAAGGCATAAAAGCAGCTATTTATGCGGGAACTAAACCGAACCCAACAACTACAAATGTTCAAGAAGGTTTAGATTTATTAAAGAAAAATAAATGCGATTTTGTTATTTCATTAGGTGGCGGTTCTCCTCATGATTGTGCAAAAGGTATTGCACTGTGTGCTACAAATGGTGGACATATCAGTGATTATGAAGGTGTTGACCGCTCAGCTAAGCCACAATTACCGCTTGTTGCGATTAATACCACAGCAGGTACAGCCAGTGAAATGACTCGCTTTTGTATCATTACAGATGAAAAGCGTCATATTAAAATGGCGATTGTTGACCGTAATACAACCCCGATTTTATCAGTTAATGATTCTACTTTAATGCATGGTATGCCAGCAGGCTTGACAGCTGCAACGGGTATGGATGCATTAACTCATGCTGTTGAGGCGTATGTTTCAACCGCGGCTACTCCTATCACTGATGCATGTGCATTGAAAGCAGTGACATTGATTGCAGAAAGTTTACGTACAGCAGTTAAAGATGGAAAAAATGCAAAAGCCCGTGAGAATATGGCTTATGCACAATTTTTAGCAGGTATGGCATTTAATAATGCTTCTTTAGGTTATGTTCATGCGATGGCTCACCAATTGGGTGGTTTCTATGATCTTCCTCATGGGGTTTGTAATGCTGTGCTATTACCTCATGTTCAAGAGTATAACTTACCTAAATGTGCAGACCGTTTAAAAGACATTGCAGCAGCGATGGGTATTGATGTTAAAGAGATGACAGATAAGCAAGGTGCCAAGGCTTGTATTAAGGCGATTAAGAAGTTGTCGAAAGATATAGGCATCCCAGCTAATTTAACAGAGCTTAATGCAAAAGAAAAAGACATTCCAACATTGGCAGCGAATGCATTAAAAGATGCTTGCGCCATTACTAATCCACGTCAAGGCGATCAAGCTGAAGTGGAAGGTATTTTTAAATCTGCTATGTAGTCCTTATAGAAAGTAACAAGCTAAAAAGCTTGTTACTTTTTTGAAAATAAAAAAAATAAAGACAATCTTGTTAGTTCTAGTTTATCTATCCGACCAGTTATTTCTTTATGATATCATGCTGTAATGGTATAAATAATAACCATAAGCGACTAAATAGGTAATCAGTATGGTCAAATATATTTTAATCGTATTAATTGTCTTGGGTGGATATCTTCTTTGGCCACGTTCCCATGTGTCTAACCAAGAGTCAACTGAGTTGGCTAAAGGTATTAATAATCTATATCGAAGTGTTGATAGTTCTGTATCAAGTAACACAAATGTGAGTAGTATTTATCTGTATGCAACGCCGTGGTGTGGCTATTGTGCTAAGACGAGGAATTTATTTAAACAACAGGGTGTTCGTTATATCGAGTACGATATTGAAAAAGATGGAACTGCCAGAGCGAGATATAATGAATTAAAGGGGCGAGGGGTTCCTCTGGTTGAAGCTGATGGACGTATTATAAGGGGTTACAATGAGCCATTGCTACGCCAGTTAGTGGCTGATGATCGTTATAAACTATGATATACGGAGTTTCAATGAAGTTAATTAGATATTATACAATCATGTTATTGGTGTTGTTATTAGTAGCCTGTGGTAAATCACAAGAACAATACACAAAGGTAGTTTCAGGTGATACTGTAGTGGCCTTTGGCGATAGTGTGACCTATGGTTATAATGTATCTAACGCTCATAATTATCCTACATTGCTTGCGGCATTAACGGGTTGGAATGTTATTAATGCCGGTGTATCGGGAGAGCGGGCAGATCAAGCGAAAAATCGTATAGTCAGTATCCTAGAGCAATATCAACCTAAAGCTGTGCTTATTGAGTTGGGGGGCAATGATTTTTTAAAACGCCGTGATGTAAAAGCAGTAAAAGAAGATCTTCGAATGATCATTCAGGCTGTTAAATCTAAAAATGCATTACCGATATTGATTGCTGTTCCGTCACTATCTCCTTTTGCTGCTTTGGGTAAGCCTTCGGATGCTTCAATTTATCGTGAGTTAGCTGATGAAGAAAATATACCGCTCATTCATTCAGTGTTTTCTGATGTGTTAAGAAATGACGATTTAAAGTTAGACCAAATACACCCCAATGCTCAAGGTTATCAACAGATGACAGACGGGATGATTACTCAATTACGAGCGTTAGGCATACTCTGATAAAAGGATGAACCAAATAAAGAAAGGTGGTTAAATGATTGACACCTTTTTTTATATCCTTTAAATTAAGAAAAATTTTAAATCAACCACTGTAAAGGAGAGATATTATGCGTGTTACTACAATCCTTTGCAGGTCATTTCAAGGTTAAAATACCTTATCCTTGGCCTAGACCTGCCAATCCAAAAAAACAAAATGGCAATGAAGGCTCTATTTTAATATAGACATGTTTCTTATTGTCAAAAATTATTCATTTTATTGATGGAATAGGTCTATGGGCAATTTTATTCGTCCATTATCTGATACTACATCGTTAGTAGCATCAGATAATACTTGGATTGAGGGTAGTGCAATCCAACAATTACAAACAACTGCTAAATTAGCGGGAATGATAAAAGTGGTCGGGATGCCCGATTTACATCCTGGGCGTGGTTATCCTATTGGTGCTGCATTTTTTTCTACCGAACGTTTTTACCCTGCATTGGTAGGGGGGGATATCGGTTGTGGTATGTCCCTTTGGCAAACAGATATTAGAACGGTTGGTTTAAATCTTGATAAGTTAGAGAAGCGTTTAGGTTGTATTGATCAACCTCTAACAACTGAACAGTGCCAAGATTTATGGGGAGGTTGCGAGCAGAATCTATCTGATTATGGTTTCCCTCCAGCAACGATTGGTTCGGGGAATCACTTTGCTGAATTATTGAGCTTAGATACTGTTTATGATGAAGAGCTAGTGGATACTTTGAGTCTAACTAAAAAAAGCTTACAACTTCTTGTTCATAGTGGTTCTAGAGGACTTGGTGGGCAGATTTTACGCAATCATGTAGAGCGTTATAATCATGATGGGTTAGCAGAAAGTACCGTCGAGGCCGATGACTACTTCAATCAGCATAATGCGGCTTTGCTATTTGCTGTACAAAATAGAGAGTTAATTGCACGCCGTATACTACGAAACTTACGGGCAGAGGGTAATAAACTGGTTGATATTAGTCATAATATGGTTGAACCTTCAACCATTAAGGGTACGCGAGGATGGTTGCATCGCAAGGGGGCTGCACCTTCTGATAAAGGGCTTGTTGTTATTCCAGGTTCCCGTGGGGATTACAGTTATTTAGTTAAACCAATACAAACACAGGAATGTTTGCTTTCTTTAGCTCACGGAGCAGGACGTAAATGGATGCGTTCAGAGTGTAAAGGACGCTTAAAGCATCGCTATACGGTTGCACAGTTAGTGAGAACACCATTGGGAAGTCGAGTGATATGCCATGATCGTGAGTTACTTTATGAGGAGGCACCACAGGCTTATAAGTCTATTGATGCGGTGATTGAGGCCTTGTTAGGTGCTAAACTTATTGAGCTAGTGGCAAGATTTAAGCCCATTATGACATATAAAGTGCAAAGGGGGGGATAAATGAAGTTACTTCAATTATCTTCAGCACAAGGGCCAGAAGAATGCTGTCTTGCAGTTGCTAAGGCACTACAAAAGCTAATAAAAGAAGCTGAACAGCTTAGGCTCAAGCTCTCCATCCTAGAGCAAGAATCGGGGCGCAACAGCAATACGTTGCGTTCTGTTTTAATTTCTGTGGAGGGAGAAAAAGAAGAGCAACTGATTGATCGATGGGTAGGGACTATTCAGTGGGTTTGTCAAAGTCCTTATAGACCAACGCATGGCCGTAAAAATTGGTTTATTGGTGTGGCCTGTTTTGATGGTGTAAAGTCCATTGATGACAGTGAAATTAAGTTTGAAACAATGCGCTCGTCAGGCGCAGGTGGGCAACACGTTAATAAAACGGATTCGGCTGTGAGAGCTACTCATTTAGCAACAGGGTTATCGGTCAAAGTACAAACGGAGCGTAGTCAACATGCCAATAAGCGTGTAGCGATTTTATTGTTAAGTCAGAAACTGGAGAGTCAAAGACAATCAATAGCTATTGAGCATAAGGCCGAGCGACGTTTATTTCATCACCATGTTGAGCGTGGTCATGCAAGACGGGTATTTAAGGGAATAAACTTTACTGAATAATCGTTATAATGATGTAGGTTACTGATTTATTAACCTACGTTTCTAAATTATCAATAATAAGAGTAAGAGTTAAAACTTTTTAAGTTAAGGGGAGTAAGAATGAAGGTAGCTCGATATGGCTTTTTATCTATGACCATTTTATTGGCTTTTGTTTCTATAGGTATACAGGCGAAAGTTTTGAATGAAAGTAATCCAGATGGATATAAGCAATTTCGTCTTAGTTATGCAGAAATGCAGGAAATTGCAAATAATAATCGACTCAAGCACCGTATTTTTTATGAAAAACCTTCTTCGGGACCAGATGCAGCATGGTTTGACGCTATTAAACAGGGTGACCTTGAGACTGTGAAAAAAATGGTAGAAAAAGGACAGAATATTGAGGCTAAAGATGAAGCCAGTTTTGGACAAACAGCATTGGGATGGGCTGCTTTTATAGGGTATGAAGATATAGTTGATTATTTATTGGATCAAGGAGCCGATATCATGGCAACTGATCGTGCTGATGTGCCAAGTGCTCTGAAATCAGCAGGACTCGGTTCTAATGTTAATATTTTTAAGAAGCTGTATGAGCGTTTAAAGGATAAAATAGACATTAATGATCGAGAGGCTGATACACAGGGAGAAACAGTTTTATTTGTCGCAGCTAGCAATAACCGTATAGAGATTGTTGAATTTTTACTTAGTATTGGAGCTGACCCCAATTTGCCTACAACTGAAAAGAATAAGGAGCATCCAGTTTATAATCAAAACCCATTGTCTATTGCGTGTACCCGTGGGCTAGTTGATATGTCTGAATTACTGATTCAGCACGGCGCAATTAATTTACATACAGGGAAAGCCTCCTGTGAGCGTACAGTGGACAGTGATAAATAATCAGCTTGTTTTAATTTTAATACCAAGCCCACCGGTGGAGATATTATAAAAGGTAAGTTGCCAATGATGTAATGTGGCAACTTGCTTTACAATGGATATCCCAAGCCCACTGCCTGTAATATCAATTCCAGCTGGGCGATAAAAGCGCTCTCCTAATTTTGTTAGTGTTTCTTTATCGACACCGTTGCCGTTGTCTTCAATGGTGATAGATGTTTTATCTTCTGTGATAGTTACCGTACTTCCTTCTGGGCAATATTTTAAGGCGTTATCAATCAGGTTTCTAATAAGCAAGGATATAAATAGAGGTACGCCTATTGCTGTCGTGTTGCTTTCTATCACTTGGTAATGAATGTTTATTTGTTTTTTATGTGCTAAGGGTGTGAGTAAATTAATTTCACTATTAATCAGTACAGACCAATCAATAGGCTCTTTTTCGAGTTGTTTGTTTTCAGCATCAAGGCGCGATAGAGTTAATAGTTGGTCTATTAATCGGCTGGCTCTGTCGATGCCTAGCATCAGATTGCTAAGTGCAGTTTTTTGTTGTGCTGAACTAATGGTCGCAATTTGTGCTACTTCGGCTTGTATACGCAGTGCCGCCAGTGGTGAACGTAGTTCGTGGGCTGCATTTTCTGTAAAGCGTCTTTCTCGTACAATCATCTCTGATATTTTAGTAAATAAGGAGTTTAATGCATAGATAAAAGGTTGGATCTCTTGGGGCGCATGATTGCTTTGTATAAGGCTATCATCTTCTGGACGACGCTGTTTGAGCTGTTTGGCTAGCTTATTGAGTGGTGCAAGCTCACGTGATAACATGAAAATGGTGATAATCATCAGTAGTGCTAACATGATCAGCCAAGGCAATGCTTGTGCCATTGCCATTTTTTGTGCCATCTCGGTACGGTATTCCTTTTCTTGTCCAACCGCAATAATGGTATTATTTTTAGCTCTTAACCAAATGATGCGCCATTTTTTTGTATCTTGCATATAAACGGGATCTTTTTGTTTTAATACGGTATCATTGAATACGAAGTCTTCGCCATCTTCATCATCATGAAAAACTTTTTTACCATAAAGGTTAAATACCGCAAAAGAAAGGATGTCATCATCATACTCAAAACGTTTAATAGCTTTTGATTTTATGTCTATTAATTGTTTATCTTTCGCGTGCAGTTTATTGATATCTATTGAGGCAAGGCGTTTAGCAAACAAGACTTGTTGGCTATCAAATACTTCTCTAAGAATTTGTTTAGATAATATATAGGAGATACCTGTGGCAACTAGCCATGTGGCAAACGTTGCGATGCAGAAGTAAATAATAAACCTTAATTTTAAGCTGAGTTTTCTCATTGCTCATTTCCTAAAATATAACCTGCCCCATATACTGTTTTGATGACTTTATTGCCTAGTTTTTTTCGTAGGTTATGGATATACACATCAACGGTATTACTGCTCACATCGTTATCCCACGCATAGATTTTTTCTTGGAGCGTTTCACGGCTAAGTAAACGGTTAGCATTGAGTAAAAAAAGCTCTAAAATATTAACTTCTTTGGTTGTGAGGGAGACTACTTGATCACCTTTGGTCACTTGACGATTAGCCAGATTAAGTTTGATGTCTTCAAAGATAAGTTCTGATGAAGTTTGGCCGTGAGTACGACGAATAATGGTTTGTAACCTTGCGTTTAGTTCTTCTAAGGCAAATGGTTTGCATAGATAGTCATCAGCACCACATTGTAAGCCTTTAACTCGCTGTTCTATTGCGTCTCTTGCTGTTAAAATAATGACCGGTTCTTTATGCCCCTCTTTGCGCCATTGACTGAGAATGTCTAAACCGTCTATTTTGGGCAATCCAAGATCTAGAATGACTGCATCATAATCCGCCATAGCAAGCGCTTGCTGCCCTTGAAAACCATCAGAAAACCAGTCGACAGAATAGCCATAAGCGCCAAGCCCAACATTTATGCCATCGCCAATTAATTTATCATCTTCAATCAATAAGATTCGCATAATAGATCCACATGAGGTGTGTTTACGTTATTCATTATAGCGGTTAAGTGCAGGGACTAAGCAGTCTTTTTATAAAAGAGGGCTATTGCAAAGCAATAGCCATTGGAATATTTGTTGTAGGATTTGATTATAGTTTCTTCATATTCTTTACTTCAATTTCTACATTACCCCATGGGCCATCTTTATCAATTTCTCCGATAATTTCAACGGTATCATTTGGGCCTATGGTTGTTCCATACCAAAGATCATCATCAATTTCGACAACAACGGTATCGGTATTATCTTGGAAGGTAAACTTATCTTTTTTAATATGATTAATTATTTTACCTCTTAGTGTTACATAAGTTTCATCTGACATCGACTTAGCTTGTTTAACACTGACGTGTTGAGCCACCGTATTAGTTGGCCCTGTATAACCACCTACAGCTGAATTAGTAGGGCCATTATAACCATCGGCTAAAGCAAATGAAGTTGATGCAATTAATAAAGAAGCGGCGATAATCTTTTTCATGTTAAATACTCTCTCTTTATTTATGAATAGTTTGGAATAGTTGTTTTCCTATTTCCTTGAGTATTATTAAAACAAAACTTTATTAAGAGATTATTAAGGCAGGTCAGAATTTATCATTTATTACGATGACTGTATAAATACTAAGCTAATACTTTGTTATAGGGGGTAGATAATTAAATTAATATATTTTCGGAGCTATTAGAGGAGAAGTAATTGATACGGCGACTATGTTTGAATTGTTTGTATGCGTGTGCTTAAGAATACCGAGGTTGATTATAAAAAATGGCCACCTATTGGCGGTAGCCATTATATGCTTGGGTTACTGGTCGCATTAGATTTTTTTCATGTTTTTTACTTCAATTTCAACTTTACCCCATGGGCTATCTTTGTCGACTTCACCAATAATTTCAACGGTATCATTTGGGCCTATGGTTGTGCCGTACCAAAGATCATCATCGATTTCAACAACAATAGAATCGGTACTGTCTTGGAATGTAAATCTATCTTTTTTAATGTGATTAACTATTTTACCGCGAAGTGTTACATAAGAATCATCTCGCATAGTTTTAGCTTGCTTAACGGTTGTTAATTGTGCGGCTGAGTTCGTAGGGCCAGTGTAACCAGTAGTTGCTTGATTGGCAGGTCCGGTGTAACCATCGGCTAAAGCGAATGAAGTTGATGCAATTAATAAAGAAGCGGCGATAATCTTTTTCATGTTAAATACTCTCTCTGTTTATGAATGGTTTGGAATAGTAGTTTTCCTATTTCCTTGAGTATTATTAAAACAAAACATTATTAAGAGATTATTAAGTGTTAATAAAATTATTTTAATGGCTATGCAGCGCGTCGTAAATTTGCTCAGCTAGTTTACGGCTAATCCCCTGTACTTTGGCAATTTCATCAAGACTTGCTCGGCTGATTTCCTGTAATCCCCCAAAGTGTTTTAAAAGATCGCGGCGGCGCTTAGCACCAACGCCTGTAATGCCTTCAAGTTTTGATGTGCGGCGCGCTTTATCACGTCGATTGCGATGCCCTGTAATGGCAAAACGGTGTGATTCATCACGGATTTGTTGAATGAGGTGTAATGCAGGAGAATGCGTTGGCAGTGTGAACTCATGCTCAGCATCGTTTAAATACAAGGTTTCTAGTCCTGGTTTGCGAGTAACCCCTTTTGCAACGCCCAGTAACATTAAGTCGAGCTGTAATTCTTGCATAACTTGTTGTGCAATATGAAGTTGGCCTTTTCCTCCATCGACTAATAGAATATCAGGGAGTTTACCTTCGCCGTCTTTGGCTTTTTTAAAGCGTCTGGTTAACGCTTGATGCATGGCGGCGTAATCATCCCCTGCAGTCACCCCTTCGATATTAAAGCGCCGATAGTCTGATTTTAAAGGGCCTTCTTGGCTAAAAACAACACAGGATGCTACCGTGGCTTCACCACTAGAATGGCTAATATCAAAGCATTCGAGTCTTTCTGGTATGGCATCTAATTGTAATGATTCTGCCAATACTTCAAAGCGTGCGGCCATGTGTAAACGATTTGCTAGGCGTGCGGTTAATGCTTGCGTGGCATTGGTAATGGCAAGGTTTTGCCATTTGGCACGCGTACCTCGAACGTGTTGGCTGATAATGAGCTCATGTTGTGTGGCCTGTGCTATTGCGCCAATAAGTACCGGAAAGTCATCGTGTAATGCATTGACAATCAATTCTTTAGGAAAGTCTCGATCTGGGCTTCCTAAATAATATTGGCTGATGAAGGCGTACAAGACTGTTTCCGTATCTTCTTCAATGGAGACTTGTGGGAAAAAGTTTTTACTACCTAAGACACGCCCATTACGCACTGTAATAAGGCAAACACAAGCCCCCCCTGGGTTTATCATGGCGGCTAGAATATCAACATCACCAGTGCCTCCCTCCATGCTTTGTTGGTCTTGAATGCGGCGGATAAGACTAATTTGATCACGCAACTCGGCGGCCTTTTCAAAGTCGAGACTTTGTGAGGCGTTATCCATTTGTGTTGTTAATTCATGGGTGAGTTCTTGGTTACGTCCTTCTAAAAACAAAGTGGAGAGACGAACATCTTCCGCATATTCAGTGGATGTTACAAGATTAACGCAAGGGGCTTTACACCGTTTGATTTGGTATTGTAAGCAAGGTCGAGTGCGGTTTTTAAAGTAGCTGTTTTCGCATTGTCTGACCTTAAACGCTTTTTGTAAGAGATTTAAACTTTCCCGTATAGCGCCTACACTTGGGTATGGACCAAAATATCGCCCTTTTTGTTTTTTAGTTCCACGGTGAATACTAAAACGGGGAAACTCATCTTCTGTCGATAAAAAAGCATAAGGGTAAGATTTATCATCACGTAGTAAAATATTATAGGGTGGGCGATATTCTTTGATGAGCGTCTGCTCGAGTAATAGCGCTTCTGTTTCATTTGCGGTGATGGTGGTTTCAATACGAGAGATTTTAGAAACGAGAGCCGCTGTTTTAGGGGCAAGACCTGTTTGTCTAAAATAGCTACTTAAACGTTTTTTGAGGTGTTTTGCTTTACCAATATAAAGTAGCTGATCTTTGTCATCAAACATGCGGTACACACCTGGATGAACACTACAGGTGCTAAGAAAGGCTTTGGCATCAAATGTCTCTGCCATGGTTTTTATGCTCTACGTTTACTTATAATAATGTTCAAACACATGCGTATTGTTACTCACAATCTAAATAGTTGGAAAGTATTCTATCTCTTTTACTCGATTATAACTATGTGGGATTTGTTATGCCGTTTTCAAGTTCAGTTAAAAAGATCAAGCTATTTAGGACGATAGGCACAAAAGTTTGGCCTTGGACCTATTTGTGGGTGATTTCTACAGGTATTGGGTCTATTAGTATAAACAGTACAACGTCTGGTTTTAGTATCTAAAAAGTAACAATCATTATTCGCCAGCCGTGTGATGGTAAAAAGTTCTTTCTTTTGATTAAAGTGTTCGATAACGCCTTGCTTTTTAAGCAGCTTTGCTAGACTTTTTAAGGGTTCATCCCTCGCAAAATCATCTAAAATACCAAGACGAATTAAATCGTCTAGTTTTATTTCCACAGGTAATTGGCAACAGGTCGCTTGGCAAGTATCACAAAGTCCTTTGTGATACTTAACCCATGTTTCTAAACGGTCAGGGTCTGCCGTGGGGATTAGATTATTTGCCATAGACTATTGCTTTGGTTCAGATGAAGAGTCCTCTTCATGGGGAGATGCGACTTCTTCATCATTGTTGGATGGGTCTTCAGCACCATCGGAGCGTCCAATGTTTGCTGGTGCTTCGACCACAAGTTCTTCAGGTACTTCATCAATGCGTGGATCAAGTGTTGCACCCATGGTTGAAACAGTTCTTGTAACCACAACGTGTTGTACGGGTTCGCCCTCTGCATATTTGACCTTGTTGGGTCGTACACAAATAGCGATCAAGGTGGCAACAATAGAACTAGCAATATAATAAGCTCCCGGTTTGAAGTATTCCATGAGTACCCCTATCAGCATGGGGCCAATACTTGCGCCAATACCGTAGGTTGCTAGTAGTAGCGCACTTAATGCAACACGTTTTGATTGTTCGACATTGTCATTGGCAAAAGCAATAGCTAATGGGTAGAAAGTAAATAAGAAAATTCCCCCTAAAAAGCCACAGCCCATCATGAGGGTTGTTGGTAAGTCAATAAAACCCCATAAAGGAGTTACGCACACGGCAAAAAGGAGGGCATTAATACGAATCAATTTAGCACGATTAAAATGGTCAGATAACCAGCCCATAGGCCATTGTGATAGAAAGCCTGCTGCGATGCAAACCATCACGAATAAACTGGCGTTTGAAGTATCTAATCCCATTTTGCTGGCATAAACGGCAGAAAGACCATAAAATGATCCTACCATGATGCCTACAAGGAAAATCATTGCAAGTGCTTGGGGTACTTTGCTCCAAAAAAAACCAATTTCCAACGGGGCAGCAGCTATTTTTGCAGGGTGAACACGGCGAGTCATCGCAATAGGAATAAGACAGGCGGCAAACAGCATTGCAATCATGATAAGTGGTTTATAGTCTAAGATAGGAAATTGTTGTAAATAACCTTGCCCAAGCATTAAACCTAAGTCAGTTGCAATCATATAACCAGCAAAAGCCAATCCTCGTTGATTATTTTCTGCCTGTTCGTTTAGCCAACTTTCTAATACCGTGTATTGGTTCATCATCACGATACCTAATACAAAACGTAAAGCAATCCAGACAGTTAAGTTATCAATCATGACATAAGCTAAGGTTGCGATAGTGGCTAACCCAGCACAGGCAACATAAGAGCGGATATGGCCAAAGTTAGCAATAAGACGATGAGCAATTTTTGCACCGACGACTAACCCTGCATAGTAGGCCGTAGTTAAACTTCCAATGATGATTTCGCTAACACCATCAGCAGTGAGTCTTAATCCGAGATAGGTAGTAAATAAGCCAGAGCCAGCTAGCATAAGCATGGTCGCTAAATAGATGGCTGGAAATGTATATATAGGATTGTTAGTCATTAGATCAGTAGCTATTAAATGTATTTTATTGAAAGGGCTTATTCTACAATAGTATAGTAGGTACTGGTAAAAAATGTTGTTAAAGGAGGTTTTGTTATGTCTTGTGATGTGGTGATAAGAAATGCAGGGGTAAACGATGCAGACGATATTTTACGGCTTATTAGAGAGCTTGCTATTTATGAAAAGGCTGAGCATGAAGTATTAGCTAGCAAAGAAACCATCATAACCTCTTTGTTTTCAAACGATTCAACAGCAAAAGCAATTGTCTGTGAAAATCAGCAAGGCAGTGTTATTGGTTATGCGATTTATTTTTATAATTATTCTACATGGCTTGCTAAGAAAGGACTCTATTTAGAAGATCTTTATGTGGCCGAAAGTGAGCGTGGTCATGGTGTTGGTAAAAAGCTGTTAACCCACCTAGCAAAAATAGCCGTACATGAAGGGTGTGGGCGTTTTGAGTGGAGCGTATTGGATTGGAATGCTCCTGCTATTGCTTTTTATGAGTCATTAGGAGCCAAACCACAAAGTGAGTGGACAGTTTATCGCTTAACAGGCGAAGCCTTACAAAAGTTAGGTGGTTAGAGTCTTTTCGCGATGGGTATTTTATCAAATACCCACGAAATCATTATTATTTGTTATTAAGATGGTGAGCGTGGAATGCTAAGTGCTCTTCAATAAAGCTCGCAATAAAATAATAACTATGGTCATAGCCTGCTTGAAGCCGTAATGTAAGTGGCCAGTTTTTTTGTTTTGCTATGTTTGCCAGTACGTCAGGTTTTAACTGTTCTGATAGGAAGCTATCATTTGTTCCCTGATCAATTAAGATGGGAAACTGTTTTTCTTGATAGTGCTGAAGTAAATAACAACTATCGTACTGTTGCCACTGTGCTGAATCTTTTCCTAAATAAGCAGTGAATGCTTTCTGTCCCCATGGTACTTGCGAGGGATTAACAATTGGAGCAAAAGCAGAAACTGAACAATAAATTTCAGAGTGGCGCAAAGCTAGCATGAGTGCGCCATGCCCGCCCATTGAGTGGCCAGCAATTGAACATTTGCCATTGGTGTTAAAGTTTTGGGCGATGAGCTGAGGGAGCTCTTGACTAATATAATCAAACATATGGTAATGTTGTTGCCAAGGTGCTTGGGTCGCATTGATATAGAAGCCTGCACCTTGCCCAAGGTCATAGCTTGGGTCATTAGCAACTGAATCCCCACGGGGGCTTGTATCGGGGATAACTAAAATAATACCTAGCTTTGCGGCATATTGTTGCGCGCCTGCTTTGGTTGAAAAGTTTTCATCAGTACACGTAAGCCCTGAGAGCCAGTAAAGTATAGGATATGCGTTGGTTTCATGATTGGGGGGTAAATAGATTGAAAAAGTCATCTCACAATCAAGTGTGGATGAAAGATGCTTAAATCGTTTTTGTTGACCACCAAATGATAAATGGCTTTCTAACTCTACTAAGCTCATGGCCTACCTCTATAATTAATAACGAATGACAGTACGAATTGATTTACCTTCATGCATTAAATCAAAGGCTTTATTGATGTCTTCGAGCGGCAGCTCATGGGTAATAAAGTCATCGATACTAAATTTACCTTTAAGGTAATCTTCTACAATAAGAGGAAGTTGTGAACGGCCTTTTACCCCACCAAAAGCAGAACCACGCCAAACACGACCTGTGACTAGTTGAAAAGGTCGGGTGGCGATCTCTTCACCAGCACCAGCAACGCCAATAATAACAGATTCTCCCCAACCTTTATGGCAACACTCAAGGGCTGAGCGCATGACTTTAACATTACCAATACACTCAAATGAAAAATCAACGCCCCCATCAGTGAGTTCTACGATGACGTCTTGAATAGGTTTGTCATAGTCTTTAGGGTTAATGCAGTCAGTAGCCCCCAATTTTTTGGCAAGATCAAACTTCTCTGGGTTGATATCGATGGCAATAATACGACTAGCCCCCACCGTTTTTGCTGCCATAATAACCGCTAGCCCGATGCCACCTAGTCCAAATATGGCAACGCTATCGCCTGATTTTACTTTAGCCGTATTGGTGACAGCTCCCATGCCTGTGGTAATACCACACCCAAGTAAGCATACTTTTTCAAGCGGTGCGTCTTTACTGATTTTAGCGACAGCAATTTCGGGTACAACGGTATACTCTGAAAAAGTAGATGTTCCCATGTAGTGGAAGATGGGCTTTCCATCTTTAAAGAAACGAGTTGTGCCATCAGGCATTAGCCCTTTTCCCTGTGTGGTACGAATGGCTTGGCAAAGATTAGTTTTGCCTGAAAGGCAAAATTTACATTTTCCACACTCGGGCGTGTAGAGGGGAATAACATGATCACCTACATTTAGGCTAGTAACGCCTTCGCCAACAGCTTCAACAATACCTGCTCCTTCATGGCCTAAAATGGCAGGGAATATACCCTCAGGATCAGCTCCAGATAATGTATACGCATCTGTATGGCAAACGCCTGTTGCGACAATGCGAATAAGCACTTCCCCTTTTTGTGGTGGCATTAAATCGACTTCTTCAATAGATAAGGGTTGATTAGGTGTCCAAGCGATGGCTGCTTTTGTCTTTATCATCTTCATAGCATATTCCTATAGGTATATTTTATAAGTAAATTGTATGTATTATAGTGATTATTTAACGTATAGACTAATTAGCAATGTGTCATAAAGTGAATAAAAATAAAGGGAGATGTTTTATCATCTCCCTCATCATCACATTGCTATCTATTGACTAGATGGTTATTTTCCTTTTGTCTTAATGAAGTCATCCGTTTTACAAGCGCTGGGTTAGCATTAACTAACCATTGTTCTAATTTTTCTCGTAAGGCAATGGCTAGTTTGGCATCTTCTTTAAGTCTTACTCCTCTATTCATGATGATTCTCCTTTGATTGCTTTGTATATTTAATCAATGGGTTTTGTGTTGTTACTTGATACCAATCGAGATGTCGGGTTGCTATCATGGCGGTACTTAAAATCAAGAAGACTAAAATGCTTCCCATTATTAAGCTGTATTCTTCTGCATTAAGCAGTACATAAAGCATGAGATAAATAAGGCTGAGTAGGCAGGTGAAAATGAGCGCTTGTTTCTTATTTTCTAAGACTCCTGTGATATAAAAGCTAATGATGCTGACACAAGCAATTGCTGAACATAAGTAGGCCAGCGCAAAACCGATGTATTCTGACAACGATAGAAGTAGTAAGAAAAAGATAGCTAACGACATGCCTACAAAAGAATATTGAATAGGGTGAATAGCAAGCTTTCTGACTACTTCGAAGATGAAGAATCCAAAGAATGTTAATCCAATAAAAAGAATACCATATTTTATCGCACGGTTAGTTTTTGAATAATGATCGACAGGCTCAACTAAACCTACTTGAAAGCTTGTATCATCAAGTGAGTAACAATTTTTACCTGCCAGGCAGTCTTTAAATTTGTTTTCAATGTCACTTGCAAATAGATTGGTTTGCCATGTGGCTGTAAAACCATTGTCTTTGATATTGTGAGTATTTGGTAAAAAACTACCTCCAAAACTTGGATGAGGCCAATTGCTTTCTAATGTGACAGAGGTCTCTTTACCAACAGGCATCAAATTAAATATTGAAGTGCCTTTTAAGTCAAACTGTATTTCGAAGGGAAAACTACCTGATGGCTTTACTTCTGTTGATGTGAGTTTAGCATGGATACCTGAACCTAGTTTAGATTCTGTCCCCGCTTTGATGGGTAATTTTTTGTTATCAAAGGTAATGGTTGATTGGTTGCCAATGCCTCGTGTATCACTAATCCCGATGGCTAGAAAAGGTTGCTCAAATTGATAGTCATCTAAATCTCCTTTGATGCCATAGTCTTTAGGAATATCAAATGAACCAACCATTTTATTTTTGCTGTTATAAACGCGTGCTTCATAAATTCCGCGGTTACGTTTTTCTACAATTAAATTTCCTGTTATGTTTAGTTGTTCAGGAAGAAAGTAAAGAGCCCCTTTTCGTTGGTAATATTTTTTATCCTCAATGTTGTAACTCAATTTGGTGTAGGGAACAATCAGTATCGGTCCTTTGATTTGTTGGCTTTTAGCGTAACTATTAGCAATCTCAGTCACAACTTCATTACGAAGCGACATCCGCTCATAAACGAGAGAGCTCACCATGTTGATAGGGATTAGTAATAGAGTTATCAAAATAAAGATAGTGACTACTTTTAAAAAAAGCTGCCGTTGCATAATAAAAACTCCTTAAATAATTGATGACCTATTATTTCTGTTGAATGTGGAGTTTTTATGAAGTAGATATGGAGTTTGTATGGACGTATTAGGCAGTAAATATTTACTGAGGAAACACAAGTGTTACCAGAACCCCTTCTTTATGATTGTTAATACTTAGTTTTCCTCGATGAAGTAAGGTAACCTCTTGGACAAAGTTAAGACCTAGCCCTGTGCTTTTTCGACCTGTTTTTTTACGAGGTAAAGAGTAGAAGCGTTCACATAAACGTTGAATAGCATAATCGGGAATTGGGTCAGATTGATTGTAGAACTTAATCTCAAGAGTTTCATCCAGTTGTTGTGTTGATATATTGATGATGCCTTGCTCAGGCGTGAAGTCGAGAGCGTTGTCTAATAGATTAGAGAGAGCTTGTTCAACTAAAAAAAACTCCCCTTTAATGTAATGGCTTTTATCAATGGTTACTTGTACTTCAATACGTTGCTGAGTGGTCTGAGATGATTTACCTTCGAGCAGTTTTTGTACCAGAGGTAAAATATTAATACTAGTAATGTCTTGTAATGTTTGCCGTTGCTCAACCATACTAAGATTAAGTAAACGATCTGCAAGTTGTTGTAAGCGCTCACTTTCACTATCAATATTTTTGATAAAGTGATTTCTTTTGTCGGGAGGCATGTCTTGTTGTAGTAGCTCGCTTGCTCCTCTAATGGCAGCCAGTGGACTTTTTAGTTCATGCGTTAATGTATGAACAT
>CAYNAM010000046.1:0-18438 GCA_964395065.1 uncultured Ventosimonas sp. | reverse complement strand
GATCGGGAAATCCGAGTGTGGCCAGTGATTCTGACTGTGCATTATTAAAGCAACAAGGCATTGAGACGATTATCGATTTTCGGAGTGAGGCTGAAAAACAACCTTCAGAGCAATATTTTGCTCAGCAGTTTAATTGGATTGCACAGCCAGTTTTTACAGGGAATTTAGAGGGATTGTTACGTTATGATTTAACTCGAGAAATAGCTAGTAAAGCCATGTGCGATATTTATCAGCGTTTTCCAGTGGACTTTCAACCACAGTTTCGTTATTTATTAAAGCAGGCTGAGCTGGGCAAGACGTTACTTTTTCATTGTACGGCAGGTAAAGATCGCACGGGGTTTGCTGCACTGTTATTGTTGTCAGCATTAGGTGTTAGCTTTGATATTATTTTGCAAGACTACTTACTTTCAAATGAAGCAATAATTGGGTTAAAAAAGCAGCTTGCTGGCCTTGCTGATAATCGGATTAGTGAAGAGGCTTTTCAGGCGATTCTTGAGGTAACACCAGAGTATTTAGATAATGCACTAACAGTGATTAATAAAAAAGATGGCAGTGTTGAACGTTATTTGCAACACACATTGGCAATAGATATTAAAGCAATTCGTCAGCATTATTTAGAGAATTAAATTGACTATACATTTTGACGGCATTTATATATGGTCATCTATTGTGGTGGCAGTGTTCGTGGTAATGGTTGTTTTTGCTTTAGTAAAAACAACGCAAAAATGGCCATATTATGCTGTGCCTGTTATGTCGAATATAGAAAAGAAGTTTTATTACCAATTAGTAAAAGCTTTTCCTCAATACCATATATTGGCACAAGTACAGTTATCTCGAGTCATTCGCCCTCCTAAAAATAGATACGAATATAAGTGGTTAAATAAAATATGGCGGATGAGTCTGGACTATGTGATTTTAGACAGTCATTTGGATACATTGGTCGTGATTGAGTTAGACGATCGTAGCCATTTAACGCAAAGGAGAATGGAAGCAGATGAAAGAAAAAATAAAGCATTAAAGGCCGCTGGTGTACGCTTAATTCGTATTAAAACCAATAATATGCCAAGTCTTGATGAGCTGAAATATTTGGTAAACCGTGGTTAGCATGTTATATTTTTAAAAAGATGTCACGATTGTAAGTTACTACGATAGGCATAAATACATTATAATTCTACTTGATATCCATTTTTTGCTTAATTAAGGAATGTTTAGTTTTGCAAGCTACAGAACAAAAACCTCTCTCTTTTATTGATGTACTGACGCGAAATTTATTTTTATTTACAGTCATGTGTATTTGCATTGGTTTTGGTGTGGTTGTAAGTTTGTTAAGAATTGACTCATTAGACAGTTATATTTTTCAAGTAAAATCGAGTCGGCTTGATTTTATATTTTTTGTGGGGATGGCCGCTTGTTATTTGTCTTTGTTGTTTATTTCGATAAATCGAGCTTGGATTAGTTTTGTCGTACAAATTTTAACTTCAATTATACTCTTTATTAGTTTATTGTTTATTTTTAGCCCACCGTTGACTGTTAAAAGTTATTTATTTGATCATTATGTTGAGTTTTCTACACGTTCATGGCAAGGAGTTGCAGAGTTTCCTGTTGGTAAAAAAAATATGAAAGCGCTTAATAATGATTCTTTTTTATTGAGAGATAATGTCTTTTTACCAAGTAGTTGTAGCTATTATTTCTTTAGTTTTGTGTTTACATCTTATGCAACATCACCGATGGATAGTTTTATAAAAACAAATGAAGGAGTGTAGAGGAAAAGGAAATTAGAAATATTAGGCAAAAAAAAATAACCTTATAAAAGGTTATTTTTTAAAAGATGTTTTTTAAAAAAACATAAAAAAATGCCGTTACTCCCAAGATACTCCTAATAATAATCTCTATGCTTTAAAACAGTCTCAGACTGTTTTGTCTACTTAATCCTTGTAAACAGACCTTGACATCCATACCACGCCTTAACTCCTGTTTCCATGCAGGCCTCGCTTTTGCTATCCTAAGCAAATAATCCCTGTTTAGAAGTACTATACTAGAGTAACGACAATCTGTTGGCATCTCAACATATCATATGCTTTGAAAATGCCTTGTAACTCTTAGTTGCGTTTATAATACCAATGTATTTTATGTTGGTAAAGTATTTTCTTTGAAAATGTGATTTTTATCAAATAATATCGAACTAAATATGTTTTTTTTATTTCAAGTTTTTGTTTTTAAATATTTTTTATTTTTAATGCTAAAGTTGGTGATATGTAAAATTATTTGTTTTTTATTTTGTTATGTTATATTGTAACGTAATATAATGTTTGTAGGGAGGATGTGTGAAATGAGTATTAAACCTGTGCAACGCTTGCTATCGATAGATATGTTAAGGGGACTTGTGATTATGATTATGTTGCTTGATCATGTCAGAGAAACTTTTTATTTACACCAGCAAATGAGTGATCCTGTTGATGTGAGCCATGTGGAATCAGGTTTGTTTTTTAGTCGAGTTTTAGCGCATCTTTGTGCACCTGTCTTTGTTTTTTTAACGGGGCTATCTGCTTTTCTGTATGGGCAAAAATATCAGAGTAAGTACATGGCTGCTAACTTCTTATTAAAAAGAGGGATTTTTTTAATCATTTTGGAGTTAACATTGGTCAATTTCGCATGGACATTTCAGTTTCCGCCAACTACTTTGTATTTACAGGTTATTTGGGCTATTGGTATCAGTATGATAGCCTTAGCAGGGCTTCTTTATCTTCCTAGGGGTTTGCTTTTTGTTGTGGGTATAGTCATTATTTCTGGGCATAATTTATTCGATGGTATTCATGTTCCGTCTGGCTCGGGCTGGTATGTTCCATGGGCTGTGCTCCATGAGAAAAATTGGATAGAGATAGGAGATAGCTTGAGAGTTAGAACAACTTATCCCGTGTTACCTTGGATAGGTGTGATCGCAATAGGTTATACCTGTGGGCCATGGTTTAGCAAAACAACAGAGGCCGCTGTACGTCAGTACAGACTTAAATTAATAGGCTGTGGTGCGATTATTTTCTTTTTTGTTTTACGTTTTATTAATATTTATGGTGACAGACCTTATGTGGTTGGTGACAGTGCATTAGAAACATTAATGAGTTTCTTTAATATTACGAAATATCCACCTTCATTATTATTTATTAGTCTAACTTTGGGGGTAGGGCTTTTATTGCTCTGCTTGTTCGAACGCCATCAAGACAGCAAATACCTTAAATATCTGGCTGTGTTTGGCAGTGTTCCTATGTTTTTCTACCTATTGCATTTGTATGTTTTGAAACTCTTATATCTGGGTGCTGTTGGGATATTTGGAAAAAACCAAGGAGCTTATTTTGGATTTGAGCATTGGTGGTCTATTTGGATTTGTACTGTTGTTTTATTAGTGGCTTTGTATCCTTTTGTACGTGCTTTTTCAAAATATAAAACGAGCCATAAAAACATCGCTTGGTTAAAGTATTTCTAATTGGTCTATGATGAAAACTAAAAACATATTTTCCTGTGGATTGGTGATGGGCTCCGTTAGTCTAATGGGGTATGCAAACCAGCAAGCAAGTTTAGGTTTTTTAGAAGACAGTACAATTTCTATTTTAAACCGTACTGTTTATGACTACCGAAATTATCGTCATGGTGATACGAATAGCGCTGCGCGTAATAAATACAAGTCAAAAAGTGAGCGAAATGACTATGCGGAGGAGTGGGGCTATGGTTTGATGACTAAGTTCGAATCAGGTTTTACTCAAGGTACTGTAGGTTTGGGACTGGATGCGTTTGGATTTTTTGGTTTACGGTTAGACAGCGGTGGTGGCCGTGCAGGTAAGTCGAGACTTTTGGCGCTTAAGAATGATGGGCATGTTCGTAATAGTTATGAGCGTTTTGGAGCAGCTGCGAAGTTGAAATTTTCTTCTACGGTAATTAAATATGGGATTCAACAACTCAAAACTCCTATTTTTAGTACATCCGATAGTCGTTTGTTACCAGAGTCTGCGACAGGATGGTTAGTGACAAGCCAAGAAATACAGCCACTAATGCTACAGCTAGGACATTTTACGGCTGCGGCTGATCGCAATGCATCTTCCTCAACAAATGATTTAGTTGTTAATTATGCAAACCCTGCGATGAAAAAAGGGAAAAGCTTTGACTTTGTTGGGGGGAATTATGTTCTAAGTGATCAGTTTAATCTAATGAGTTATGTAGGACGTTATCAAAATAATTGGTACACGTATTATCTTGGTAGCAGTTATCAGTTACCCCTTAATGATACTCAAACAGTAAAATTTGATTTCAATTTATACCATAGTAAAGATTATGGTAAAGCGTATGCAGGAGAAATTAGTAATACTACATGGAGTTTTATGACGAGCTATGTGGTTAGCTACCATCAGTTTTCTCTTGGTTATCAGCGCGTTAATAGTGATACGCCTTTTGATTATGTGAGTCGCGGTGCTATTTGGTTAAATAATGCGGCTCAGTTATCCGATTTTAATGCCCCTCATGAACGTTCTTGGCAATTAGCTTATCAATTAGATTTAGCCATTTGGAATTTAAATGGAGCATTATTTAATGTTGCTTACATTAAAGGTGATCATATTGATGGTACGCGGATGAGTAAGCAAAGTTCTTATCATTGGTTGGGATATGGTAAAAATGGACAGCACTGGGAGCGTGATATTAGTTTGCAATACAAAGTACCTGAAGGTTTTGCTAAGGGGTTAAAAATATCTCTACGCTATGATGTACATCGTACAAATAAAGCGCAAGCAGAGTTAAATACGGATCAAATTAGGATCGGTGTTGAATATCCGTTGATTTGGTAAATAAGGAAAAGGGTGATGTTGTATCACCCTTTATGAGGTTATTTGGTTTGGGGTTGGTCGGCACTTGTTGTTTGTAGGGGATTTACAAAGCGAATATAAGTTGTGTCTAAGCCGTTTGAGCTTTGGAATACTTGTAAACCAAACTCGGGTAAAATTGACAATAGATGATCAAAAATATCAGATTGAATACCTTCGTAATTTGCCCATCTTGTGTCATTAGTAAAACAATACAGTTCTAAAGGAATCCCTTCTGTTGTTGGTGCCATTTGACGAACAAGCAGAGTCATGTTTTTATGAATATTAGGATGACTTTTTAAGTAGTTTTCTACATAGGCTCTAAATGTTCCTAAGTTAGTAATACGACGGCAGTTTACTTCAATATCTCCACCGTATTCTTTGTTCCAATCAGAAATTTCTTGGTCTTTTTTATCTAGGTAATCTTTTAATAGATTGAAGCGTCTTAAGTGGTTTTCTTCATCACTTGTTAAAAAGTGAACACTGTTTTGGTTAATGAAGAGACTTCTTTTGATACGACGACCACCTGCATCAGTCATTCCCCGCCAGTTCTTAAACGACTCAGATAAGAATTTTTTAGTGGGAATTGTGGTAATTGTTTTGTCAAAGTTTTGCACTGTTACAGTATGCAGTGCTATGTCTTTAACATCGCCATCCGCATTAACTTGGGGCATTTCAATCCAGTCACCCACACGAATCATGCCGTTGGATGAAATTTGTACGCTGGCTACTAAGGAAAGTAAAGTATCTTGGAATACTAACATCAGCACAGCGGCCATCGCACCTAAACCAGATAATAAGATAACGGGCGATTTATCAATCAATGCAGCGATCATTAAGATGGTAGAAACAGCATAAATAAAGATTTTAATAATCTGTATATAGCCTTTGATGGGCTTATTGATGGCATCTGGGCGTCTTTGCCAAAGCACATTAACTATATCTAGAATGTTACCTATCGCGAGTGCTAGCGTTAATATAATAAAAGCAGAGCAAATATTGTACACAATTACTGTTAGTGGTTCTGGTAATCCTGGAACTACTTTTATTCCCAGTGATAGCACCATGGCAGGAACGACATTAGCTAGCCTTGAAACTACATCATGATTGATGAGTATATCGTCATTTTTTAAGACAGTGGCTTTTAGTATTTTCCTAATACCTTTCACCAGAATGCGCTTAACAATAAAGTTAGCTACCCAAGAAATAATGATCAGACAGGCTAAACAAATGATCGTAAAAATAATTGGGTATTCTTTTAACCAAGTAATCATATCATTATAGTATTGAAGCATATTGATCCTTTTTATTTAGTTAATACAAAGGCCCAGTCTAACATAGTTGAGGTAATATAAAAACCCTATAGTCATAACAGGGTTTTTATAACTTGATGAATTTATTGGTTTTATTTTTATTTTTGATGTGCTTTTATGACAGGTTAGTTGTCTTGCAAGTTGTGTAGTCTTTCCTTAATCCATTCAATACGACTTTTACGTTTATCTAGTTGTGACCGTCCAAAGCTTTCGGTAATACGATCAAGAATAACGGCTAACAAAACAACGGCCAAGCCACTTTTAAAACCTAAGCTTATATTTAAGGTGGTTAAGCTTTTATTAACCAGCTGTCCTAAGCCTTCCACACCAACCATTGAGCCGATAATAACCATGGATAGTGACATCATGAGGCATTGGTTAACACCTGTCATGATGGATGGCATTGCGTTAGGGAGTTGTACTTTAAATAATAGTTGCCAGTGAGTGCACCCAAAAGAACGTCCCGCTTCTAATAGTTCTCTATTGACTTGTCGAATACCTAAATGAGTGAGCCTCACTGCGGGTGGCATTGCGAAAATGATTGTTGCAATGATTCCAACACTGTAGCCAATATTGAATAAAATAGTCGCAGGAATTAAGTAAACAAAGGCTGGCATTGTCTGCATAAGATCAAGCACTGGTCGTATAATGTATTCAACATACCGACTTTTGGCCATGCAAATTCCCAATGGAATCCCAATAATTAAGCTAATAAGGGTTGAGTTTAGAATTAGCCCTAGGGTGATCATGGTATCGTCCCAATAGCCTGAAGGTTTACCGAGTTCATATAAAATATAAGGGAGGTAAAGGTATGAAATAGTAGATAGCACATAGGTTAGCTTATTTCGCTTAAGGCTCAGCAGGGATAGCCAAATAGCTAAAATAGTTAGCTCCCAAAAGCCATTAGCAAATCCGTACAGAACGAGTAGCAATGACAGTGCTGTAAAAATAGCAAATCGATAACTCACACGCCAAAAAGCAAAGCCTACAAAAACAGCAATGATTAACCAAGGCGGGATGAATAATAAAAAGGCTTCCATACTTTTGCCAATGTATTCTAATGAGTCGCCTACATTGTCAAAAAAAACGCTACAGTTATTTCGTAGAAAATCAATGCCATGTTCAACGGCTTGTCCTAAGTCGAACTCAATGATCATTGTTTGCTCCATATAATGTCTTGAGAACTTCAGCTTCGGAAATATAGCCACAGTGTTGATTATGTTCATCCACGACTAGTAATGCTTTTTTATTCATGACTAAGTTTTCAATCACTTCAGATAATAAGGTTTGTGCTGCAATTGTTGTATTAGGTATGGGAATATTATTGGATAATGGAATCGCAATATCAATGGCTTTAATAAAGCGTGTCGTGTCAATTGTGTCAAAAAAGCTACGCACATATTCATTGGCTGGATTGGTAATGATTTGTTGTGGCGTTCCCACTTGTACCAAGCAGCCATCTTGCATAATTGCAATGCGAGAACCTATACGTAATGCTTCTTCAATATCATGAGAAACAAAAACAATAGTGCGTTGATGTTCTTTTTGTAATTGCAATAGTAAGTCTTGCATCTCGCGACGTTTTAATGGGTCTAAGGCAGAAAAAGCTTCATCCATAATTAAGATGGAGGGGTTCAATGCCAGTGCCCTTGCTAAGCCTACGCGTTGCTGCATTCCTCCTGAAAGTTCATGAGGATATTTTTGTGCGAAGTTGGCTAACCCCATTTGCTCCAGTACTTCCATGGCGCGTTTTAGACGTTCTTTTTTCTTTACTTTGGCGACTTCTAAACCGAATGCTGTATTGCCCAAAGCTGTACGATTAGGGAGTAAAGCAAAAGATTGAAAAACCATGCTCATTTCATGGCAGCGCAAGTGAATAATTTCTTTTGTACTTAATTTAAAAATGTCACGGTTATCAATTAAAACTTCACCTGCTGTGGGTTCATATAAGCGATTAATTAAACGTGCGAGTGTTGACTTACCTGAGCCAGATAGTCCCATGATAACAAAAATCTCCCCTTCATTAATCTCAAGGGAAACATTATTAATTCCGACCAACAGTTCTTTTTCTTCAAGGATTTTTTCTTTTGACCAGCCTTGTTCTAAAAGAGGTATTGCATCATTTGGGCGATTACCAAAAATTTTATAAAGATTACGAATCAGTATTTTGGGAGAATGCATTAATATACTTTGCACCTTTTTAATATTTAATAAACTACAATCAGTTTATTATACTGAATTTATCTAAAATAGATATTGTCCTTAATTGGGTATAGAGAAAAGCAATAAATTAAAAAATAGTTGCATTTTTTTTGATCTCAGTAGCTATTTTATTATGTAACATTTTTTATACTGTACATGGGTTATTTTTGAGAGTGCGACACAGCTAGTTTTTCCTGAATTAAATTGCAGTAAAGTTGGTGAAGTCATTTTTTTCCTAGAAATATCCACTTAGGCCTTTTGAAGGTATATTAATTATAAAAAAATGGAGTCATTTATGGCAGAGCGTGAAGTTGGTACTGTTAAATGGTTTAACGATGCTAAAGGTTTTGGATTTATTGTGCGTGAAAATGGGGCAGATGTTTTTGTTCATTATCAAGCGATTCGAGGCGATGGTCACCGTTCTTTGACAGATGGTCAAAAAGTTGAGTTTTCTGTAACTCAAGGACAAAAAGGTCTTCAAGCTGAAGATGTAGTTAAATTATAATTTTGTTTATTAAAAATCTTCACTTAACTGGCTTAAGTGAAGATTTTTTTTATTTATAAGGGCAATTATTTGTTACAAAGTTAAAAAGAAACTATAATGCCTAACGCTCATAAAGTGAATTATTAAGGGCTTTTGTATTTTAAAAGGTTTAATAGGGGATACGGATGAAAAAGTTATTAAGTTGTTCTGTTTTAGCCATTACTTTGGGTGTTACGGGTTGTACCTCTACTAATACAACCAGTGGTGGTGCTGTTGGGGTCGATCGTAAACAATATATGTTTAGTATGGTTTCTGAGGAAGAGGTTAATAACACCTATGCTCAAGCTTATGCAGAAACACTACAAGAAGCTCAAGCACAAAATGCACTTATAAGCAAAAATGATAAACAAATGAAGCGTTTACAAGCGATTGCTGATCGTTTAATTGCTCAAGTGGGAACTTTCCGCCCAGAGGCTAAAAACTGGAAATGGGAAGTGAATTTAATTAATAGCGATGAAGTGAACGCCAACTGTGGTCCTGGTGGAAAAATTATCTTCTATACAGGTATTATTAATACGTTACAGTTAACAGATGATGAAATTGCTGCTGTTATGGGGCATGAAATTGCTCATGCCTTGCGTTCACATGGTCGTGAAGCTATGTCAAAAGCTTATGGCGTGAGTGCTGCAAGTGAAGTGGCAGGCTTGTTTGGTGTTGATACCACGAATGTTAACTTAGCACAAACTGGCGTTAATTATTTAATGACACTGCCTAATAGTCGCACCAATGAAAATGAAGCAGACTTAATTGGTTTAGAACTGGCTGCACGAGGTGGATATAACCCTGAAGCGGCTGTTAGCTTATGGCAAAAGATGAATAAACTTGGCAGTTCTGGCCCTGAGTTTATGAGTACCCACCCCTCTAATGATAATCGTATTGCCTCATTACAGGCTGCAATACCTAAGGTGTTGCCGTTGTACGAAGCAGCTAAAAAGACTACTTCAAAAACAAAATAAATAACCCATTGGTTATAAAAAAGGCTCAATAATGAGCCTTTTTTGTTGTCCTATAGGGTTAATGCATTGTAAGCAGCAAAACCTGCCATAACGACAAATAATAAAGAAGCGACTATATGTATAGCTCTTAAAGGTAATTTATTTGCACTAAAATTGCCAATGAGAACCGCGGGCACATTAGCGATCATCATACCAACGGTTGTACCTAAAACAACCCATAATAATGATTGGTATTGAGCCGCTAACATAACGGTAGCAATTTGGGTTTTATCGCCCATTTCAGCAAGAAAAAATGCGATAAAAGTTGTTAAGAAAGGCCCGAATTTTTTCATGATGGAGTTGTTTTCATCATCATCTAATTTATCAGGAATGAGAATCCAAATAGCCATTGCTAAAAAGCTAACGAACAAAATCCAACTCAGGATACTGGGGGTTAAGAAAGTTGTTAAAAAATGGCCAACTACACCTGCCATTAAGTGATTTACCACGGTAGAGGCGAGCATACCTAGAATAATAGGGATAGGTGCGCGAAAGCGAGCAGCTAAAACTAAGGCTAATAATTGAGTTTTATCACCGATCTCTGCTAATGCAACAACACCGGTAGAAACAAGAAAGGCTTCCATCTGATATCCAAAAGGGTGGGACAATTTCACTATGACACGTATAATCTGCCCACCCAAAAAGTCAGATTATTCATGCCATAGGTCTTGTCAAACCAGTTGGTCGTTTACACCATGATCAAGTTGATCAAGTATGTTGATGTAAACCCAGTTTTATAAAACTGGAGACTACTCCCCTAGGACGGTTGGCATTTTGCCTTAACTAAAGGTTATTTGGCAAGTGTTAATTTTATAAGAATCGCACTTTTGAGAAAATACCTAATCGAAGCTTGATAGCGTTATTATTTCCCATAAAAACTGCCTTGTCCTAATGTGTGACTAATAAAAAGCATTGTGTGTATAAAGTGTTAAAAGGTGGGTGGGGAGTTTAAAATAGCACCCTAGTTTAGATCAACTATCTACATATTCAGCGGTTGTCTTTCCATCTGTGATAGGTGAGTCGACATAACTTCTGGGAACTGTTTCAGTTTGGCAAACATTGCTTAATAAAGAAAAAAGCTAAAATGATTAAAAAATAGGTAAGGTTTTCTTTTTAAACATATTAATTCTTAATAATTAACATGTTAAAGCATTGCATCGTATATTTTTTAGTGATAAAAAGTTAACGTAATTTGTTGTGTTGTTAATCATTGCTGATGAGCGGCATTATTTTACGTCGGAGCAATATTTATTTTATTGTAAACAGTAGACTGATAATATGATTTCCTACGTATATTGTGCGAGAATAGGTAAAATAAAAGCTGTTAGATAATTTGACTACAATGCTCATTTTTTCAGTAGTAATTTAAGTGATAATAGCTATCTATTAATGTGTTTATAAAAAAGTAGTGACCAATGGCCAATGATCCTTTTAGTCGTTTATCTGTTAATCAAGACGTTTTAACTGTTACTCAATTAAATCGTTGCGCTCGCTCAATGCTTGAGGAAGTATTTGCCGGTGTGTGGGTTATTGGCGAAATTTCTAATTTGGCTAAGCCCGCTTCGGGACATATTTATTTCACCTTAAAAGATCATGATGCACAAATACGTTGTGCTTTATTTAGACAAAATGCCCTTAAAGTTAGGGAGGCGTTAAGAGATGGCGTTTCTGTAAAAGCTTATGGAAAGGTTTCTCTTTTTGAGGGGCGTGGTGATTATCAACTGATTATTGAGCGCTTAGAGCCAGCGGGTGATGGATCACTAAAATTAGCTTTTGAATTGTTACAAAAAAAATTAGCAGAGGAAGGGTTATTTGCAGCGGATATTAAGAAAACCTTACCTACGCATCCTAAACGCATAGGTATTGTTACTTCGCCAACTGGTGCGGTAATTCGTGATATTATCAGTGTCTTTAAACGTCGTGCTCCTAATGTAGAGTTAGTATTGATTCCCACCGCTGTGCAGGGGAAAGAAGCTACGCAACAAATTATTAGAGCACTGACGTTGGCCGATAAACAGCATTTTGATGCCATTATTTTAGCGCGTGGTGGTGGTTCATTAGAGGATTTATGGTGTTTTAATGAGGAGGCTCTTGCACGTACTATTGCTAGTAGTGATACACCGATTGTCAGTGGCGTTGGACATGAGACAGATGTGACCATTGCTGATTTTGTTGCAGATGTTCGTGCCCCAACGCCTTCAGCTGCGGCTGAGTTGCTAGCGCCGCATCATCAAGACTGGTTGTTTACCCTAACGCAGTTACAACAACGGTTAGAGCGTAATATTCGGCAAAGTCTTGCACACTATCAACTCAGAGTAGAGGGGTTGTTAAAACGTTTACGCTCGCCTAATCAACAGCTGCAACAAAAAGCGCAGCGAGTGGATGATTTAGAGCTACGTTTGATTCGAAGTTTTCAGCAGCAACGCATAGCACGTCAAAATACAATAATGCAGCTCGAAAATCGGTTATTAGCACAACATCCTCAAAAACGGTTGCAATCAATAATGCAGCAGCTTCAGACTTTAGAGCAGCGTTTATTACGAGCAATGCAGGAGAGATTGAAGTATTTGCAAATCCAATTAACCACACAGGTGCAGGCTTTACAGATTGTCAGCCCATTAGCAACCTTGGAGCGAGGATACAGTATTGTGTTGAGTGAGCGTAAAGAGGTAATTCAGGCCGCCGCTCAAACAGTTATTGGGCAGAGTTTAACGGTTAAACTTAGCGAGGGAGAGTTAAAAGTTAGAGTTGTTGATAATCAATTAGAACCTATTAACCTATCGCTACTGGATGATGATTTCGATATGCAGTAAAGCCAGACTGATTTGCTCATCTACATGTTACTCAATACTAAAAGTTAACATTGACTGTTTGAATTTTATAAGAAGGTTCTTAGTAATTGAATGAGTAGACTTAATCCAAAGCCAATAAATGCCAATCCACAAATAAAATTAATAATCCGTAAGCGTTTTTGATACCATTTAGCAACCTTATCAGTAGAAAACAAACGTGCGATTAAGTAAAACCAAACCGCACTTTCAACTAACACAATGATAAACATTAAGCCAATGGTATGGGCGCTCGAGTGAGCAACCGCGACTGAAAAAATACTACCAAAATAAGCAAGTGCTTTAGGGTTGGCCAGATTAGTCATTACCCCCTTTAGAAAGAAATGATTGTGTTGGCTGTCTGGTGTAATGATGAGTTGGTAAGTGTTAAAACAACTTTTTATTGAAAGTATACCTAGCCATAATAGATACCCTCCGCCGAGTAATAACAAGAGCTGATAGATAATAGGGGCTCGATCAATAATGAAGCTTAAGCCGCTGATCGCTAATAAAGCCCAAATAGCAATGGCTACACAGACCCCAGCAATGGCTGCTAGTGTTTGTTTTCGACTATGGTTAACCGCTGTTTGTGAAATAAAAACAAAATCAGGTCCCGGACTGGCTAAAGCTAATAAATGTATTAAAAAAATCGATAAAAGCGACACGATAAAAATCCATTATAAAAGAATTATTTTAGCAGTGTTTATAGGGCACACCAATATTTTTATCGGTACATTAATTTATAAAGGAATAGGTTGATTGTGACGAAATTGCCCATTCTTATAAATTTTATGGCGTTGAACTGCTGTTTTTACATCTTGAATAGACAATGTCTTTTCTAGAAGGCTAGCAAACTCCATGCGTTGTGTAATTGTTTCGAGTTTAAACGTCCAGTAAAGTGGCATCAATGGATTAATAAAGAGTTCTGATCCTGCTGTTCTTTGGGTGGCGTGAACATCCCCAAAATCACCCGACATTGCACCAGCAATCGAGTTATTCACAATACTAGGGTAGCTAGAGTGTTGATGAATATATTGGGTAAGCGCCAAGTACTCTTTACCTTCTGGCATTTCTTTAGTTAATGAGAAAGCACCTAAATATCCCCCATCATGAATAAGTGTAGCGACACTTTCTAAGAAATTATAATGATTTACACCATGGAAGTGATCAATATCAAAGCCAATGGCTGCAATGTATTTGTTTTTTGCATTGCTTTTGACAGCTGCTATCATCGAGTTAGCATCCTCTACAATTGTTCCCATTGTTTGCTCATCACCAAAAATGATGCTGTCTGTCCCACCATCAACCAATAATACGGTATCTAGCTGGTATTGGTCGATTAAATAATTATAAGCCTGTCTTAATGGTTGTACGCCTAACTCATAATCAAAAGCGTAAATGGACGTGTCGATCTTTAAATGATTCCATAACCATTGGCAAATAAGATTCTCAGGAAAGTAATTTAACCTGGCACAGTCTTTGGTTATTTTATAAGTACCATCAAAGACTTTTTCTGCTCCTGATCGAGGAAGTTCAGTAAAGGAAAAGTTAGCGAGAACAACCTCTTTGCCCAGTGTTTTTGTAAGGTGTAAATATAAAGGAATTCCATGCGTGATATCATAACCACCACCAGCCCCTGCCATTAAAAAGCGTTCTCCTTTTGCAAGCTCATTAAAAAAAGGAATCAGCATTTTTTCTCCTTATTGATTATGACAAGTGTGAAAACCGTATTGTTATGAAAAATATTAACGGGGTATCAGGTTATGTTATGGCTAATTTAATACTTATACGATAAGATTACAAACTAAACTGTTGTTTGTATTTTTGTTGTTTTACTTTATGGAAGATAAGTATGTTGGACATATTCAAGACTAAACAGTCGTTGTTAGCTTTACCACTCGCGATGTCATTGATTTTTGGTGTTGTATCTGAAAACATGACGATGACCCAAGCAGCAACTGCTAAAGCTAGTTTGGATGAAGCTACCTTAGCAAAACGTTATGCAGGCAAAGAACTAAAAGTAGTGGATGTGTCTGAGATACAAGTTAATGGTGCCAGTACATTATCTGTTACGTTCTCGGTACCTTTAAAAGCAGGGCAGGCATTTAATGATAAGCTGCATCTAGTCGACGCTAAGTCAGGGAAGGTTGATGGTGCATGGGTATTGTCAGATAATCAATTAGCGTTAACCTTTAATAGTTTAGAACCTAACCGTAAACTTATTTTAACGGTTGATTCGGGGTTACGTGGTGTGAATGGTAGAAGCTTGCCAATAGAGCATGTTTCTCGTTTAACCACTAAAAACTTACAACCAATGATCAATTTTGCAAGTCGCGGCTCTTTATTTCCTGTGCGTTTAGCTGAAGGTCTACCTGTACTGACATTAAATGTTGATCAAGCAACCGTAGAGTTTTTTAAAGTACAAGATAACAAGTTACCACAGTTTCTTTCTGAGTGGGGGCGTGGCGGTTCATTACGGTATTGGCAAGCGACCGACTTATTGAAAATGGCCGACTTAGTTTATACCGGTGGTTTTAAGCTAGAAGCAGAAAAAAATCGCCGTGAAACGGTCATGTTACCTATTGCAAATATTCAACAATTAAAACAACCCGGTGTTTATTTTGCTGTATTACGCCAATCTGGCTCTTACGATTACAGCAATGCTGCAACAGTTTTTACTATCTCCGATATAGGTGTATCTGCACACCGTTACAAAGCTAACGATAATTTAACGGTTTTTACTCAGTCATTAGACACCGGAAATCCAATTATTGGTGCTGATATTAAGCTATTGGATGAAAAAGGTAATGTGATTGCCAATGTTTCGACCAATACCAAAGGGTATGCGGAAATTGAACAGGCAGATAAGGCCAGTGTTGTGTTAGCAAGCCATGATGGTCAAACCACGATGCTACGCTTAAAGACATCAGCATTGGATTTGTCTGAATTTACAGTGGCAGGACCGGAAGAGGCAATCAATCAGCTTTTTATTTTTGGCCCTCGTGATTTATACCGCCCCGGTGAGACGGTTTTATTCAATGCGCTATTACGTGATAAAGATGGCAAGCAAATAGCCAAAACGCCTGTTAATGTCGATGTGCGTAGCCCTGATGGAAAGGTTGTCCGTAGTTTTGTATGGAAAACTAATGACCAAGGATTTTATCAGTTTAAGTTACCAATCCCAAATGATGCCCCCACTGGACGTTGGTCTTTCCTAGTAACGGTGGCAGGTAAAAAGCTACAGGATTACCATTTCAATATAGAGGATTTCTTACCTGAACGCTTAGCGCTTGAGTTAAAAGCACAGGATGAACCTTTGTCACCTACTGATACTATGTATGTCGGTGTGGATGGCCGTTACCTATATGGTGCGCCTGCTGGTGGTAACTCACTCAGTGGGCAGGTTTATGTGAGAGCTGCACGTGAGGCTGTTGCGAAGTTACCTGGTTATTTATTTGGTAATATTAATGAGAAATATTTAAGCCAAAATATTGACTTTACTGAGTTTAATCTAGATGGTGAAGGAAAAGGAACGATCAAGCTAGATAGTCAGTGGAAAGAGGTGAAATCTCCACTACAACTCATTGTCCAAGCAAGTTTACAAGAAACGGGTGGTCGTCCCATCGTTCGTCGTGTTATTCAACCTGTTTGGCCTGCAAGTGAGTTAGTCGGTATTCGCCCTTTATTTAAAGATAAAGAGGTAGATGAGGGCAGTAATGTCGAGTTTGAAGTGGTTTTAGCAAACTATCAAGGAGATAAATTAGCAGCTAAAAACCTCAAAGCCCGTTTAATTCATGAGCGTCGCGACTATTATTGGTATTACTCTGAAGACAATGGCTGGAATAGCAATTTTAACCAAAAAGATTTAGTGATGGATGAGCAAACAATCAATATCACTAAGGGTACAACCGCTAAACTAACCTATCCTGTGGAGTGGGGGTATTACCGTTTAGAGATAGAAAATCCTGTGACAGGGCTTATTACAAGTCAACAATTTAGAGCAGGGTATTGGTGGCAAGAAAACACTACTGATGGAGGCGCTGTTCGTCCTGACCAAGTAAAAATGGTGATGGATAAACCTGCCTATAAGGTGGGTGATAAAGCAAAAATTACTGTTACTCCTCCAGCGGCGGGAAGTGGTTACTTAATGATTGAATCTTCTGATGGTTTGCTATGGTGGCAAGCGATAGAAGTCCCAGCCACAGGGAAAACTTTCGAGATTCCTATTCCTGCTGATGCACAATGGCAGCGCCATGATTTATATATTTCTACCTTGGTGGTTCGTCCGGGTAGTCGCAAAGTAGGTGCGACACCCAAGCGTGCCGTCGGTGTACTGCATTTACCTTTAGACAGACAGGCACGTAAGCTAAACCTTGCTATTGATGCACCAACGCGTGCTGCACCCTCAGAGACGTTGGTAGTCAAAGTTAAAGCGACCGATAAAGAGGGTAAACCTGTAAAAAATGCCCGCGTATTATTATCGGCTGTTGATGTGGGAATCTTAAATATAACTGAATACAAAACCCCCGATCCATTTGATGGCTTCTTTGGCCGTAAAGCCTATGGTGTTGATCAGTTAGATGTTTACGGGCAGCTCATAGAAACGGGGCAGGGGCGTATTGCTAAACTAGCCTTTGGTGGTGATGCTATGAGTAAAGGGGGTAAAAAACCTGATACGAATGTGATGATTGTTGCCTTACAAAGCGAGCCCGTTCGTGTTAACGACAAAGGTGAGGCTGAAGTATCCTTTACAATACCTGACTTTAATGGTGAGTTGAGGCTGATGGCTCAAGTATGGGCTGATGAGTCTTTTGGCATGAGTGAAGCTAAAACGGTTATTGCTGCCCCGATTATTGCTGAACTTTCAACACCTCGCTTTCTAGCAGGTGGTGATACGGCTGTATTGGCGTTAGATGTAACCAACTTAACCGACAAACCGCAAAAGCTAAAAGTCATGTTAGCATCAGAAGGTAAAGTAAGTTTGGTCGATAACAAAGAGCAAACAATTACAGTGGCAAAAGATCAACGTCAAACCATTAAAGTACCCGTTAAAGCAGGAGAGGGGATAGGTTCAGGTAAAATCACCTTAGTTGTATCAGGTATTTTGCAAGGCGATAAACCACTGCCTGATATCAAACGCGAGTGGAAGATAGGGACGCGCCCCGCCTATCCAGCGGTCGTTGAGACGTTTCAAGAGGTGTTAGAAAACTCACCTTGGAATGTTCCTACAGGTACTATGAGCGCGATGATGTTGGATGGTAGAGAGGGGATGCTACAATTAACCGCTACGCCTCCTTTAAATTTATCGAAGCAAATTCAGTACTTACGAGCTTACCCTTATGGCTGTGCAGAGCAGACCGTGAGTGGTTTGTACCCATCCTTGTATGCGAATAATAGTTTACTCGAAAAGTTAGGGATTAAAACCAAACAAACAGATGAAGAGCGTCGTGCCGCTATTGATACAGGCATAAGCCGTTTGTTAGGCATGCAACGCTATAATGGTGGCTTTGGCTTATGGAACAGTGATAGTCGTGAGGATTATTGGCTAACAGCCTATGTGACCGATTATTTATTACGTGCTCGTGAGCGTGGTTTTTCTGTGCCTAGCGCAAGTTTAGAAAAAGCAATTAAACGCTTACAGACTTACATGCAAAACTCGTCAGTCATTACACCTTATTATTCGCACAGTGAAAAAGCTACACGTTTTGCGAC
>CAYNAM010000045.1:0-18590 GCA_964395065.1 uncultured Ventosimonas sp. | reverse complement strand
GGGGTTAATGCTTTTTTTATTCGACAGGATCTGTACCCACCACTATCAAGCGCAATTGAAACCATAACAAGTTATCCCATTAGCTCATCAGATACACGAAACGAAAAGGGGGATTTAACTTTTGTGAGGGGGAGCGCGCGTTTAGAATTAATAAAACATTTACCTGTTGTAAATGTAAAAACTGGTGAACAGCACCTATTATCAGCGCTAGGTGAGCTATACAGTAAGGATTGGCTTGATTTAATGTAGAGCTAGAGCGCGCCAGAAATAAGACTGTTTACACTTATGTATAATTCAGTATTTTATGATGAGCTGATTAAATAATAAGGAATTTTTAAACTCGTTATTTAAATGGTTGGTTTATTTATGAAAAAAATGCTGTTAAGAGGTTTGAGTTTAGTTGCTATCATTTTATTTTTAACTGGATGTGCAACGCCGTCTACTCAAAAATATGACATGATGCTTAATCAATGGCTTAACAAAACAGAATTACAGTTAGTGAGCTATTGGGGAGCACCTGATAAATCCTATAAGCTAGGTAATCAACAATTTCTTTCTTATTATTCTCAATATAATGAAGATATTCCTAATATTTCAGAGAATTACCAGCCATTTTTTATCAATGGATTACCTGATTATGATCCTGTGTTAGAAAATGTTAATTATCAAGTGGTTCCCGAGGTATGTAAAACAACATTTACCATTGAAAATGGTATCGTTGTAGCATGGAATCATCATGGTGCAGGTTGTATTGCTAACTAGTATTAGGTAAATCTACCTCATAAGGTGTTTTAGAAACATGTTATGAGGTATTACCACTCTTAGCATTGTTGACTATTTTAAATAAGTAATTATCACTTTTTCTACCTAAACATTAATCCAAATCTAAATATTTGCCTAAATAAAACTGTCTAATGCATCATGACTGTATAATGACATGGATTTAGTTCAGTAGAGATAGTGGAATGGGTGATCAGCAAACTGACTTAGACAAAATCATTACTTATTTATCCTCTCAGACAAGTTTGAGTTTATGCTGTGTTGATGATGGGATTCCTTATTGTTGCACTTGTTTTTATGTCTTGGATGCACAGCGCATGGCTTTTTATTTTAGCTCATCGCTCAACACGTACCATGCAAACATCATGTTAAAATCATCTCGGGTAGCAGGGACTGTCGCCGATCAAACTCAATCTGTTATGCATTTACAGGGTGTTCAATACCAAGGTTGTGTGAAATTACTTATGGATGAGGAAGAAAAGAGAGCTCGGCAGCTATTCTATGCCAGCTATCCTATCGCTAAGTTAAAAAAAGCACCTATGTGGGAAATTATGCTTAACTCCCTTAAAATGACTAATAATAAATTAGGTTTTGGCAAAAAACTACTCTGGTATAGAAATGGTTAAACTACAGTTACTGTTTTTTTGATGTATTGTGTTTAGGTTCTTAATATCTTTTTGTTGTTTAGGTTGAAATGTTATATTCATTGTTGAGCTATAGTTTTTTTACCATTTCGACATGTGGAATACCTACTTCTAAAAACTCATCACTGACGACTTCAAAGCCAAAGTTTGCATAAAACTTAGTTGCATGTTTCTGGGCGGTGAGTGTTAGAACAGTAAATCCTTGCTTAATTGCTTCATCGATTGTTGCTTTTAGAAGCTCATCACCAATGTGTAGTCCCCGCCAATCTTTCATTACTGCCACACGGCTAATACGTGCGCAATCTTCCGTTTCTTTGGTTAAGCGAGCTGTGCCCATGGTATATTGGCCATCAATGGCTAAGAAATGGGTCGATGAACTGTCAAGCTCATCCCATTCTTGTTCTGGTGGGATATTTTGTTCGTTGATAAATACTGCTTCTCTAATGCGCATGATATCAACCATATCTTTTTGCCAATCAGCTTGACGAACACAGGTATTACTCATTGAAAAACTCCAATGTTCCTTGTTTAATTAATTCTACTAAAAGCGTAATAGCTACCGCGTCTTGTAACCAAGGGGATAGGTTTTCTTTATCCAGTGTAGAGGACTCACAAATAAGTTTTAGTAGTTTTGTATAGTGTTCTGGGAAACTACGGCTACAGCCACTTGCAAATAAAATAGACTCATTGTTATAGGTTGACCAAGCAAGTTTTGCACTTGGGCTAGCGATAAGAAGTCCTTCACCATTTAAATAGTTAAGGAGTTCTTGTTCTGTTGTTTCATGACCAAGCAAAAGATCAGTGTATTTAGGCTCTGTGACGTGCTGACCAAACCATGTTAACAGCTTTTGATCATCGTCTAAGGCTTCATGAAGCACCTTTTTTAATCGGGCAAGAGCTGCTTTATCTATATGGTGTTGATCTTGAGAGATCGCTATTTGATCAGTATCTTTGTAGCGAGACTCTTCTGGGTAGAATTGGCTTAAGAAATCGGTATAGTGAATCAGAATTTCTTGAGTACTCGGAGCCCTTAAACCAACAGAAATAGTCATGCAGTCGGTTTCTGCTATACCATAATGGGCAAATTGTGGTGGTAAATAGAGCATATCACCGGGGTTAAGTACCCATTCATCCGTTTCTTTAAAGTCAGCTAGTAACCTTAGGTTTGGGTGTTCTAGGCAAGGACTTTCACTAGATTCTTCAGCACCAATTTTCCAACGGCGTTGACCATGGCTTTGAATTAAAAATACATCGTAATAGTCAAAGTGTGGGCCAACACTACCACCTTTGGCGGCATAACTGATCATGATGTCATCAAAGCGCCATTTAGGGATGAATGAAAAAGGTTTAAATAGTTCTGCCACTTCAGGAACAAATTGATCAACAGCTTGGACTAAGAGCGTCCAATTACTTTCAGGAAGATTTTTAAAGGTTTCTTCATCAAATGGACCATGTAAAAGCTCCCATGGAGTATTGCCGTGTTCAATAACGATCCGCGATTCAATTTCTTCTTCTAAGGCTAAACCCGCTAACTCATCAGGCGTTAATGGGTTTTCTAAGTTTGGGAAAGCATTTCGAACGAGTAAAGGTTTTTTCTGCCAATACTCTTTCATAAAGGTACTAGGTGAAATACCACCTAGTAACGCGATAGGTTGATCTATTTGCATGATTAGATCCGTTTAGCTTGAGTGGAAGCATTACCTATGTAGGTAGCAGGTGTTAATGCTTTGAGTTCAGCTTTAGCAGACTCTGGAATATCAAGCTTATCAATAAAGATCGATAGTGTTTCTGAGGTGATACCATCTTTACCGCGCGTAAGATCTTTTAGTTTTTCATAAGCTTTTTCAACACCATAGCGACGCATCACGGTCTGGATTGGCTCAGCGAGTACTTCCCAACAGTTATTTAAGTCATCAGCAATACGGTTAACATTGATTTCAAGCTTGCTGATGCCTTTTAAGGTGGCTTCGTAAGCGATTAAACTGTGAGCTAAGCCTACACCTAAGTTACGCAATACCGTGGAGTCGGTTAAGTCACGTTGCCAGCGAGAAATAGGGAGCTTGTTGGCAAGGTGGTGCATAATGGCATTAGCAATCCCTAAGTTACCTTCTGAGTTTTCAAAATCAATGGGGTTCACTTTATGCGGCATGGTAGATGAGCCAATTTCGCCGGCAATGGTTTTTTGCTTAAAGTAGCCTAACGAAATATAACCCCAAATATCACGATCGAAATCGATTAAGATGGTGTTAAAACGTGCAATGGCATCAAAGAGCTCTGCAATATAATCATGTGGTTCGATTTGGGTGGTGTAAGGGTTCCAGTTGAGCCCTAGTTGCTGTTCTATAAACTCTTGAGCATTACGCTCCCAATCAATTTCTGGGTAGGCAGAAAGGTGAGCATTGTAATTGCCTACGGCACCATTAATTTTACCCAGTAAAGGAATATCTTGAATTTGATCAATTTGGCGCTCTAAGCGATAAACAACATTAGCTAGCTCTTTGCCGAGGGTAGTAGGTGATGCTGGTTGGCCATGGGTGCGAGACAACATAGGTACATCAGCAAATTGTTTTGCTAAGGCGCTAATAGCATCACTAATTTTTTCCATGGTGGGTTCGATGACTTCAGTTAACCCTTCCTTTAGCATGAGTGCATGGGAAAGATTATTGATATCTTCAGAAGTACAGGCGAAATGAACAAATTCATTGATCTTAGCAAGTTCAGGCAAGTGTGCAATATGCTCTTTGATAAAATACTCTACAGCTTTAACATCATGATTTGTTGTTTTCTCATGCTCTTTAATTCTTTCTGCATAAGACTCTTTAAAGTCAGTGACAAGGCTATTGAGTAAGTCATTAGCTTCTTGAGAAAAAGGAGGCACTTCCGTAACTTGAGGATGGTTAGCTAATTGTTGTAACCAACGTACTTCTACCATCACGCGAAAGCGGATTAAACCGTATTCACTGAAAATAGGGCGTAAGCTTTGAGTTTTTGAACCATAACGGCCGTCGATGGGTGATACAGCAGTAAGTGCAGAAAGTAACATGTAATACATTCCCATAATAGAGCTAATAAATTTGAGCGAATTATACACCAAATTGGGCTAAAAGTTAGGATGAAATTTGGGTAAAAAGGATAGGTAATTGTTTTGTGCTTTAAGTAGCATAAGACTTTGTTAAATAAATAGAAGTAATCAGATTATGGTAGAGTCTGAAAAGAAATATAAAAAGATAAAAGTGATTTAAAAGTAAATTGTAATGGCTCTATTAAATTAGATATATTAGATGCGTTTTTAAATTAGCTAAAAAGTTATTAATCTATAAGGATATCAAATAGTATGGTTTGTAAGAGGAGTTTTATTCAGCTTTTTAAAAAAACAATAAATTTAGTGGTTTATTTTTTTCTGATAAATTTTTATTTTACAACAAATCTATTTGCGCAAAATACCATACCTACTAATCAATTATCCCCAGAGGTTAAGCAAAAAGTATTAGAGGCAAGGCAAAGAGCGGAGACAACCTTTGATTTTAAAACAGGGCATTTTAAACAAGGGATAACCGATCAAGAAAGGCAACAACTCTACAATGATCTGTTGGATAGCTTAGTAATGACAGATGATGAATATTATCGTTTTGATCGTACAGAAAAACAGCCTTTTATTGAAGAGCCTGAGAGACAAGAGTAACATATCAATGAGCTACTAGATCGCTGCATTGAATATATAGGTAAAGATGATTTGCCACCACTTAAGACGGATGTTAAGGACGATAATTTAAAGCTTAAGTTAGAACTACCTAATACTGATGATAGTCAGGTGTTGCTAAAAAATATTCAAATTAACTATTTAGCGAATAAAGTTTATCAATGCAGTCATTTTCTTTATGGTAATTATAGTCTACAAGACTTTGAGTATTATGATGTAGCCACCCCCAAAACTGCTTTGGATCGAAAAAGGCAAATGTTAGAGCCTTTTTATGAAGATATCTATTTAGCCATACGAAAAGCAGGATTGTTGAGAGTCATCCCAGATGCATATTATCCAAAATCAATAATTAGAATCATTATTGCAGATAATAATGGGTTGTCAGATTATATAAAGGAGCAAGAAAAGCAAAGTAATAAAAAATTAAGCCATAAAAAACTAGCTATATCTTTTTATAAAACTCAACAAAACTGGCTACAGAATATTACATCTTATATAAAGGGTGAGAAAACTTTTGCTGCTTCCGAACATATAAAGAAGTACTGTCCGAAAGAAGAAATTGGTGTCATAAAGTATATGTCTTGGCAAGATACGCAGAGGCAATATGTTTATGGTCATTCTGATTACTTCGGGCCACAATGCTTTCGTCTAATTTTAAGTAATGAATTATTTGATTTTCTTGATAGCAAAGATATTGAGAGTGAAAAATATTTTGATAAGAGGGGAAGATCTTTTAAGAAAAATATTACTGAACGAGAAAAAATAGAGGCAGCAAATAACGAGCTTGATAGACAAGTTATTACAGATCTTCAACTTTATCGTTTAAATCGCTGGGAGAAACCAACAGCTTATATCAGTCCACCTAGTAATATTGAAAAGGCAAGTAAATTGCTATCGCAATGCATAAGCGATTTAGGGTTAAAGAAATTAAGCATAGATAGGAGTGTCGGAGCTCATTTTGAAGATTATACGGCTGATTACCTTTATAGTCATACAGGGGATAGCGTTTTGGAGCCCTTGGTTATGCAATGTACTACAGGGTTATATGGAGAGAATTATAATCCTATTCATTTTATGGAAACGCCTGCGTTACAAGGCAATAAGAAACAAGCAGAACAAGCTTACATAAAGGCTTATTTGTTAATGAAGGAAGATAAACTGTTAAGAGTTACCCCATCGGCTTTTTATCCATTATCTTTAGTCAAAGAGCAAGCTAAAGAAAGCGGTTTCGATGAGTTTTTATTGAAAAAAGAAATGGAAGAAAAAAAAGGAAAGATAGATTATCAAAAAGCACTCATTGAGTTTTATGGTTCTTACAAACTTTGGACGATAGCGGTATCAGACTTTATCAATGAGCAAAAATAAAATGCTCCACTTAAAAGGTGAAATTTGGGTAAAAAAGAGAGGTTATTGTTTTGTGTTTTTGGTAGCATGATGGCTTAAGGATAATCATTGGTACTTAGAATATGCAAGTTATTTGGCGTCTTATCTTAGGTTTTTTTCTACCGATTATTATCAGTGGTTATTTGATGCTGTTCTATTTGATGGCGTTTATTTGTTATCATGGTGGTCCGCGTTATGACTATGGCGATGCTTTCTTGTTTATGGCTATTGTTGTCATGCCTTTTCTGTTCGCTATTTATTATCCCTGTTTTATTCAAGGTTTTTTGTATACCTTGGTGATGGAGTACCTCAATTCAAAAATTAAATCCCATGTGCTTTTTGTTTTGATCAGTACGGTCTATGGGGGATTAGCCAGTTTTGCAGTTTTTTATATCTTGCCTAAAGTGGAGACAATTTTAGACAGCAACACCCATTTGTATGTTGTCGGTGTGGGTACTGGCTTTTTTACAGGGCTTATTTTGCGACACTCTTTTTTAAAATCAGCTAATAAAAAATAGCCTAGAGTTTTTAACTCAAGGCTAAGGCTTGTTGGCGTAAAAGCTGAATTTGGTCACGCAGATGAGCTGCTTTTTCAAACTCTAAGTCTTTGGCTAACTTATACATTTGCTCTTCAAGCTGTTTTATTCGTTTGTTGTAGTCAGTAGGTGTTCTTAACTCGATCTCACGGCCACTTTCTTCAGCCACTTTAGCAAGGCTTCTGCGTTTACCACTGCGAGCACCAGGAATATTAGCCCCTTCCATAATGTCAGTAATATCTCGTTTAACGCCTTTGGGGGTGATACCATGTTCTTCATTAAAGCTGATTTGTTTGGCGCGGCGACGTTCGGTTTCATCGATGGCGCGTTGCATAGAGCCGGTTATTCTATCAGCGTATAAAATGGCTTTACCGTTTAAGTTGCGTGCCGCACGCCCAATGGTTTGGATAAGGGAGCGCTCTGAGCGTAAGAAACCTTCTTTGTCGGCGTCTAAAATCGCGACCAGAGAAACTTCTGGCATGTCTAAACCTTCACGCAGTAGGTTAATACCCACTAATACATCAAAAGCACCCAGCCGAAGGTCGCGAATAATTTCTACCCGTTCGACCGTATCAATATCGGAGTGTAAGTAGCGTACTTTAACATCATGCTCTGATAGATAGTCAGTTAGGTCTTCAGCCATCCGTTTGGTAAGTGTTGTCACCAATACCCGATCTTCATCAGCCACTCTTTTTCTGATTTCTGATAATAAATCATCTACTTGTGTGGTGGCAGGGCGCACCTCTATTTCAGGGTCAATTAATCCTGTAGGTCGTACAACTTGTTCGACTACTTGCCCTGCATGTTCTTCTTCATAAGCCCCTGGTGTGGCAGAAACGAAAATAGTTTGTGGACTAATCGCTTCCCACTCTTCAAAGCGTAAGGGACGGTTGTCAAGTGCTGAAGGTAGACGAAAACCGTACTCAACTAGGGTTTCTTTGCGCGAACGGTCGCCTTTATACATGCCACCAATTTGCGGTACGGTAACGTGTGATTCATCAATCACTAATAAGGCATTGTCAGGCAAGTAGTCATAAAGGGTAGGAGGGGGTTCGCCAGGTTTTCTACCTGATAAGTAACGTGAATAGTTTTCAATACCATTACAGTAGCCTAGTTCGATCATCATTTCCAAATCAAATTTGGTACGTTGTTCTAGACGCTGAGCTTCAACTAATTTGTTGTTAGCCTGTAAGTATTCTAAACGTTCTTTTAACTCTTCTTTTATGTGTTCTACAGCGTCTAATAAAACTTCGCGTGGTGTCGCATAGTGCGTTTTAGGGTAGAAGGTAAAGCGTGGTAACTTGTGTAATATTTCACCTGTTAAGGGATCAAAGGCGGAAATAGTTTCCACTTCATCATCAAATAGCTCAAGACGAATGGCTTCAAAGTCCGACTCGGCAGGGTAAATATCAATAACATCCCCCCTGACTCGAAAGGTAGCACGAGCAAAATCAAAGTCATTGCGGGTATATTGCAGCTCGGCCAGACGATGCAGTAGAGTGCGTTGATCCATTTTGTCGCCACGATCAACGTGCAAAATCATTCTTAAATAAGACTCAGGGTCACCCAAACCATAAATCGAAGAAACAGAGGCGATAATAATGGCATCGGGTCGCTCTAATAACGCTTTAGTGGCAGAAAGCCGCATTTGTTCGATGTGCTCATTCACTGAAGAATCTTTTTCGATATAGGTATCAGATGCAGCAACATAAGCTTCAGGCTGATAATAATCGTAGTAGGAGACGAAATATTCTACCGAATTATTAGGGAAGAAGCTTTTAAACTCACCGTAGAGTTGCGCGGCTAAGGTTTTATTGGGCGCAATAATCAGCGTAGGGCGCTGTAGCTCCGCAATGACATTGGCAATACTAAATGTCTTACCCGACCCCGTAACCCCTAGCAGGGTTTGGTGTGATAATCCTGCTTCAATACCAGCAACCATTTCTTTAATGGCATTGGGTTGGTCTCCAGCAGGTGTATAGTTGGTTTTTAATAAAAATTTGCTCATGGTGTTCTACAAAATAAAAAAGGGCATGAATAATACCTATATGGGGATACATCATCACATTATCTACCCTAAAAGTAAAAGATATATGCATGTTGTTTTTTTTGGTTAAGTGGCTTTAACTTACCTTAATCATCTGTAATTTATAGGGCTTGAGTGGATCATTAGATAGAGGCCATAAGTTTAACTATAGTGGGATATAATAATGTTTCTTATTAGAGTAGAAAAATAAAAAATCTTTTTTTAAATTGTAGCCTAATTTAATAGTCTTTTTTAATGGGTATTTATATAACAGGGCTAAAGTCTTAATTATATTTTGGTCTAGGGTTTGTTGAAAGGGGCTACTTACTTTACTAGTATTATTTGGATGTTAATTAGATTTTTTAAAAAATCACATATAAATCATAAATAATACAGGAAAATATGAAAAAATGTTCCCATTAATGTTTAGTGCTGTACAAAAAAAATGGGCTATTACTGATGAAGTTGCTTGTAAAAGGAAAAAGGCACCACTTACTTGCATGACTATTTTTTTTGTAACCCAGGTATCTTATACGATTGCAGATATATCATTGCCTATACCATATCAAACTACCCCTATTTATGCGAAATCAGGAACGGATGGAAACTCAGGGAAAGCAGGAAAGACTGCTAAAGAATTAACCGAGAATTTTTCGAATGGCCTAGATGTTAAGGGAGGCAATGGAGCAAAAGGTACTAATGGTACTAATGGCGCTAATGGTCAAGATGCGAGCGAAACACCTCAAGATAAAATAGCCGAAACGGGTGGTTCTGGTGGTGCTGGTGGTATCGGCGGTGTTGGTGGTATTGGTATCATCGCTGATAATGTCACTGTTACAAATACAGGTAATATTTTTGGTGGGGAGGGAGGCATTGGTAGCCAGGGAGGCCAAGGTGGACTTGGTGGAAATGGTATTGTTCTAAATACCTCAGAAAATTTTCCAGATAAAGGTGCTTATTCGTATGGTGCTCAAGGTGGTAATGGAGGTCAAGGTGGTAATGGAGGTCAAGGTGGTATCGCGATTAAAGGTAATGAGCTAAATATCATAAATGATAATGCCACGATTAGCGGTGGTCAAGGTGGTGCAGGTGGTCAGGCTGGAGAGGCTCAGCAAGGTGGTGCAGGAGGATCGAATACTCAGAATGCCTTTGGTGCTTTGGGAGGCAATGGGGGGAATGGCGGTAACGGTGGTCAAGGTGGTACGGCAGTTGAGGGAGATAAATTACAAGTCTTAAATAAAGGAGCTATCTTCGGAGGCAATGGAGGTATTGGCGGAGAATCAGGAGCAGGAGGGGAGGGCGGTCGAGATGGCTATGGAGAAAATGAGTCTGTAAGTGGTAATGGTGGCAATGGAGGAAACGGTGGTAATGGTGGCGCTGGCGGTGCTGCAATACAAGGAACACTCGTAAGTGTTACTAATGAAAACTTAATTCAAGGTGGTTCAGGTGGAAATGGTGCTGACACTTCATTCTTTGGTGGTCGTGGTGGAGAGGGAGCAACTAATCTTTCTAGTAGTTCCTCTCTGTTTTCTGGAGGAAATGGAGGAAACGGTGGTAACGGAGGCAATGGTGGTAATGGCGGAGTAGCAATAGAGGCTGATCAAGGCACATTAACAAATGCTCAAGCAGGAGTCATCAAGGGAGGAGATGCTGGTAATGGCTCTCAAGGTTATTGGGGAGGGATTGGTGGAAGCATTACAGATAACAACTTTCCCAACAGTGATAATCGTAATGGAGGAAACGGTGGTAATGGCGGCAATGGCGGCAATGGTGGTAATGGTGGCGTAGCAATAAAAGCTAGCAACTTGACCATTAATAACAGTGGAAAAATTTTAGGGGGCAATAGTGGTACGGCAGGTCAAGGTCAGACTGGCGGCGCTGCTGGACAACCGGGTTTTTTCGGTGGAAGTGCAGGGCTTAAAGGTCAAGCAGGAGGTAATGGTCAAAATGGTAAGGCGGGTATTGCTATTGAAGGTTCTAATTTGACCATTATCAACAGCGGCACTATCCAGTCGGGGCAAGGAGATGATCCTACTGCGATTAATTTTACATCAGGAAAAAATAGTTTAACCCTAAAAGCAGATTCGAATATTAAAGGTGATCTTGTGGTTGCTCAATCTGATAAAGGTAACCAGTTAATATTAGATGGGCAAGAATCTACGTCGGTAGATGGGGGATTGTTATTAGGTAAGAATACAACGCTAACTCAAATAGGCGATAAAAAAACAACGTTTAATAAAATAGCATTAGAAAACGGTGCGCAGGTTAGTTTTGCCAATAAAGGCGAGTTGTCAGCTGTTGATGTGACGCTATCGGGAGCGAATAAGTTTTCTACCGAGCTAAAAGACTGGGATCAAAACACCATAGTACTTATAGAAAGTACGAACTCAATTGTTGGCAGTTTTGAACAAGGTTCTCTCACATTAGATGGTAAAGATGCATCACATTATACTTATATCAGCACCGATGGAAAAAATATCCAATACTCTCTAAATTGGTATGGTATTGATGATAAAGCGAATGGAACATTTAATTTAGAGCACGATGAAGATGTTAATATAAAAGTAGATCTTACTAATAGAGACGCCAATTTAACATCAAATTGGGATGGAAAAAGTCTAACTAAAACAGGTGAAGGAAGTTTAACGCTTTCAGCTCAAAATAATTATACTGGGGCAACTGTTGTTAGTGACGGTGTCTTGAGATTAACAACACAGAATGCGATAGCAAAAAGTCAGCAAGTTAATATTGCTGAGTTCGGTGTCCTAAATCTTGCAGGCAATGATCAAGTCCTTAATAGCTTAAATAATAAAGGGACAATACGTATGAATGATACGGGGGCTGATAGTTTGGCGAAAACAGTCACTGTAGTAGGCGATATCACAAATAGTGGCACGCTTATCATTGGCGATAATTATAGTAATCTTGGTCAAACTTATGTACAGCAAGGTAATTGGCATGGCGATAACGGTTTAGTAACGTTGGCTGTAAAGGCGGAGGGCGATAACAGTTTAACTGATAAACTTGTCATCACAGGAAGTGCAACAGGAACAACTCGTGTTAGTGTTAAAAATAAAGTGGGTGAAGGTGCTAAAACAGTAAATGGTATTGAGTTAATTAAAACAGGCCATTCGGATCAAAACTCATTTGTACAAGAAGGTCGTATTGTAGGGGGGGCTTATGAGTATAAGTTGCAACAAGGTAATGCCCAAGGTAACAATATAAATAATTGGTACCTTGTTAGTAGTACAAATGCTTCTAATGCTGGAGGGGGAAATGTGTACCGTCCTGAGGTTGGAAGCTATTCCAGTAACTTAGCGGCTGCATCGACATTGTTTAATATGCAGTTGGCAGATCGTCAAGGTGGTGGTTTTTATACCGATCCAGTAACGGGAGAAAAGAAACAAACCACCATGTGGCTGAGAACTGAAGGTGTGCGCAGTAGTTCAAGAATGTCAGATGGACAATCGAAGACTAGCGCAAACCGTATGGTTTTCCAATTAGGAGGAGATCTATTAAATGGTACTTTCAATGGATACGATATATGGCATGTTGGTTCAATGGTTGGCTATGGTAAGCAAGATAGTAAGACCTCTAATCGCATTACTGGTTATCGCTCAAAAGGTGATGTGAGTGGTTATAGTGCAGGGTTTTATGGAACATGGTATCAAAATGCGCAAACAAAAGCAGGTTGGTATATTGATAGTTGGGTACTTTATAATTGGTTTAACAACACAGTAAAAGGTGATCATTTAGATACTAATAAATATCATAGCCGAGGTTTTACTACTTCGATTGAGTCTGGTTATGCTTTGAGCGTAGGCCGTTATAAAGCAGATAATGGCATGGAACATAATTTTTATATTCGTCCGCAAGTGCAAATGATTTGGTCTGGTGTAAAGGCAGAAAATCATACAGAAAGTAATGGAACCTTTGTTAAAAGTATAGGACGCAATAATATCCAAACTCGTCTGGGAATGAGAATGTCAATGATAAGTAATAATCAACCTCAAAAGCATTCTGGGCTTCGTTTAGAACCTTTTGTTGAAACAAATTGGATACATCAAACCAAGGCTTATGGTGTGAAAATGGATGGTTCAAAATCGTATATACAAGGTAGCCGTAATAACTTAGAGGTTAAAGCAGGCTTAGATACACGTATTAGTGAAAGGATTACGGTATGGGGGAGTATTAGCCAACGCATGGGATCACATAATTATTATGATACCAAAGGTACACTAGGTATTAAGGTTCTTTTTTGATAGGTTTTATTTTATTAAATAGTTAGAACGACCCTGATATTATTAAAAAAGCCACCCTAATGGGTGGCTTTTTGGTATTAACTACGAGGTCTTACAAGTTGCCATGCACGAGACAAATAAGTGACAGCGGCAAAACCACTAAACACGTGCACTAGTCGAGTAAAAGGGAAAATAACAAATAGCGTCATACCCATAAAAATATGGAGTTTAAAGATACTGGATGTATTCATGATATAACTCGCGGCATCCCCACGGAAGGTAAGAATGTGCTGTGCCCATGTCATGAGAAGTACCATTTCATGACCATCACGGTGTTGTGCTGAAACATGAATGGTTGTTAAACCTAACAGTAAGGTAATGAGTAACCAAATAAGCACGAGTTTATCACGCCATGTGCTATTGGCTAATAAGCGCGCATTAGTAAAGCGGCGATGAATAATGATAACTAAGCCAATCAATGCCATGGTTCCCATAATGCCACCGGCGATCATAGCTGTCATTTGTTTAAACGAGTGGCTAACACCCAGTGTATCCCATACCGCCACGGGGGTTAATAGCCCTACAAGGTGGCCAAAAAACAAACCTAAAATTCCAATGTGGAATAAGATATTACCTAATCGTAAATAGCCACAATAAAGGAGTTGGCTCGATTCGCTTTTCCATGAATATTGTTCGCGCTCAAAGCGGACTAAGCAGCCTACAATAAAAATAGTCAGGGCGATGTAGGGGTAAATGCCAAAGAAGAATTTGTCGATGTAATTCATTTTACTTGCCTCGCAGAAGATTCACAGGAGATACAGGCGTTAGATGTATTTAACTGTAATAATGGCTCTATTCCTTCAGGATTTGCGCCAAATTTTTCGAGTGCTTCATCCATATCCCGTATGGGGGGCGTAATTAAAGGTTTGGGGTGAGTAGGTGATAAGCTAACGAGTTGCTTGAAAACACCCGCATACACTGAGTTCTCAGCAGAAAGCTTTGACTCAATGTGACCAATCACATCTATAGCCTCACCTAAGAGTTCAGTAGCTTTTTCTGGGGTACAAACGGACAAATACTCTAAGAAAAGAGGAAGATAATCCGGCAATTCGTTCGCAACCACTTCAAAGCCATCGTTTTGGTATTCTTGCATTAAGTCAACCATAGCCTGGCCACGAACACGGTCTTCACCATGGATATGCTCAAAAAGATGCAAAGAGTTGGTAGGTGTACGATCAAAGGTTTGTACATAGTTTTCTTGCAAGGTGATGAGATCGTTTGAGGCTAGCTCATTTAACAGGGGTTGCAGATGTTGATTACCGCTATCAATTTCAGAAACCACTTGCTTGATTGAGGGAATACAATCAATCAAGCCTTGTTCTGGGTAGCAAAGTAATACGGATATTATTTTATAAATATTCATTAGCTATTACTCTCTTTATTTTGGTTCATTTCTCTGTCTTGCATTGCATCAGAGAAAATAATAGGCGTTGCTTTTGGATTGCGCCCAAAGAGACTTCCTTTGCTTTCACCACCAGAGCAACCATTACCAAAGCTAAATCCACAAGAAGCCTTTTCTTCAAAGGTATTTTCAACCATTTCTTTGTGCGAGCTAGGAACAACGAAACGATCTTCATAATTGGCAATGGCCATGATTTGATACATTTCTTCGACTTGTGCAGGCGTTAAATGGGTATTTTCTAAAGCGCTTAAATCCGCTTGTTTTTCCACTGATTTTCCACGCATATAACGACGCATGGCAATCATGGTTTGTAAGGCTTTAAGAATAGGTTCTTCTTTTCCTGCGGTTAATAAGTTGGCTAAATAACGTAAAGGGATACGAAGATCTTTAACATCAGGAATAATGCCATTTTCACCAATCATGCCATTTTCCATTGCTGATTGAATAGGTGATAAAGGTGGAATATACCAAACCATTGGTAAAGTACGGTATTCAGGGTGAAGTGGGAAGGCCACTTTCCAGTCCATTGCCATTTTATAAACAGGCGATTTTTGTGCCGCATCTAACCAGCTTTGTGAAATACCTTGTTTAAGCGCTTCAGCAATCACTTCAGGATCATGAGGGTCTAAGAAAAGATCAAGTTGTGATTGGTAAAGATCTTGTTTGTCTTCAACAGAGGCGGCTTGTTCGATTTTATCAGCATCATAAAGCATGACACCTAGATAACGAATACGTCCTACACAGGTTTCTGAACAAACGGTGGGTTGACCACCTTCAATACGAGGGTAGCAGAAAATACATTTTTCAGCTTTACCGGATGTCCAGTTGTAGTAAATCTTTTTGTAAGGGCAGCCAGAAACACACATACGCCAACCACGGCATTTGTCTTGGTCAATAAGAACAATACCATCATCTTCACGCTTGTAAATAGAGCCTGATGGGCAGCTCGCCACACACGCGGGATTTAAGCAGTGTTCACAAAGACGAGGTAAGTACATCATGAAGGTATTTTCAAAGGTGGAATGTATTTCTTTTTGAATACCTTCAAATAACATGTCTTTAGCACGATTTTTGAATTCGCCGCCTAGGTCATCTTCCCAGTTAGGGCCCCATTCGATTTTATCCATCTTTTTGCCTGTTAATACAGAAACAGGGCGTGCAGTAGGAGGGGTCTTTACATCAGGCGCATTTTGAAGACGTTCATAATCATAGGTGAACGGCTCATAATACTCATCTATTTGGGGTAGGTTAGGATTGGCAAAAATATTGCCTAAAATTTTTAACTTACCCCCTTGTTTAGGTTGTAGTTTGCCGTTTTTTAATTCCCAACCACCTTTGTATTTTTCTTGGTTTTCCCACTCTTTTGGGTAACCAATACCGGGTTTGGTTTCAACGTTATTAAACCATGCGTACTCAACGCCATCACGGCTAGTCCACACATTTTTACAGGTCACTGAGCAGGTATGACAACCGATACATTTATCAAGGTTTAATACCATGCCGATTTGTGCTCTAATTTTCATCAGCGTAATCCTCTTATAACTCAATCTTTGGTTGTTGTACGGTGTCGGTTTCTTCTAACCAATCTACTTTCTTCATTTTTCTAACAACGACGAACTCATCACGGTTTGAACCGACAGTTCCGTAGTAGTTAAAGCCGTAAGAAAGCTGTGCATAACCACCAATCATATGGGTGGGTTTAAGCACTGCACGTGTTACTGAGTTATGAATCCCGCCACGTTTGCCGGAGACTTCAGCACCCGGAACGTTGACAATTTTTTCTTGTGCGTGGTACATCAATGTCATTCCTTCAGGAATACGTTGGCTCACCACTGCACGGGCTGTTAATGTACCGTTTAAGTTAAAGACTTCAATCCAGTCATTATCAACAATGCCTGCTTTTTGGGCATCGATTTCTGATATCCACACGTGTGGGCCACCACGAGAAAGGGTTAACATTCTTAAGTTATCAGAGTAGGTACTGTGAATACCCCATTTTTGATGAGGGGTTAAGAAGTTAAGGGTAATTTCTGGATTACCATTACTGTGTTGATTAAGCACTTTCTGGGTTGTTTTTAAGTCAACGGCAGGTTTGTAAACACAAAGCTCTTCACCAAAGTTACGCATCCATTGATGGTCTTGGTAGAATTGTTGACGGCCTGTAATGGTACGCCAAGGGATATACTCATGAACGTTAGTGTAACCTGCGTTATAACTAACCTCTTCACTCTCTAAACCAGACCACGTAGGGGAGGAGATAATCTTGCGAGGTTGTGCTTGAACATCCCTAAAACGAATAGTGTCATGTTCACGAGGTTTGGCTAAATGGGTATGATCAAGACCTGTGATCTTAGATAAAGCCCCCCAAGCCTTAACCGCAATATGACCATTGGTTTCAGGCGCTAAGGTTAAAATCATCTCAGCGGCATCAATGGCGGTGTTAAGTTTTGGTTGGCCTTTGGCCGTACCTTCAGCAACTGTATGATTAAGGCCACGTAATACATCTACTTCGTGCTTAGTCTCCCAATTAATACCTTTACCACCATTACCTAGTTTTTCAAGTAATGGACCGACGGAGGTGAATTTTTCATAAATCGCCCCATAGTCGCGCTCAACCACTGTCATCGCAGGCATGGTTTTACCAGGAATTGGTTCGCATTCGCCATGTTTCCAGTCTTTGGCGTCAAAAGCCTGACCGAGTTCTTGTGGGGTATCATGCATTAAAGGTGTTAACACCAAGTCTTTTTGTACGCCCAAATACTCTTTACCAAGCTCTGAGAATTTCTTGGCAATGCCTTTGTAAATTTCCCAATCGCTTTTGCTTTGCCATAAAGGTTGTACAGCTTCACTTAATGGATGGATGAAAGGATGCATGTCTGACGTATTTAAGTCATCTTTTTCATACCATGTGGCCGTAGGCAATACGATATCTGCGTATAAGCAGGTAGTAGACATACGGAAGTCTAAAACAACTAACAGATCTAGTTTACCTTCTGCTGCAGGGCGAACTTTGATTTCTTTGGGCTTTATGGCATCTTCTTCATTGCTCAAGAGCGCATTTTGTGTGCCTAAAAGGTATTTTAAGAAGTATTCGTGCCCTTTGCCTGATGAGCCTAAAATATTAGAGCGCCAAACAAACATATTACGAGGGAAGTTGGCTGGATTATCAGGGTCATTACAAGACATATCCAATGAACCATTTTTTAATCCGTCTACTGCATATTGAATAGCGTCTTGGCCTTTTTCTGCGGCCTGTTTGGTGATGTCTAATGGGTTAGTGGCTAGCTGTGGTGCAGAGGGTAACCAACCCATACGCTCAGATTTTGCATTGAAATCAATCAACGACATTTGAGTCAGATTATTATCTGCGTTAGGTGCAAGAATTTCATTAACCCCTAGTTTCTCATGACGCCATTGACTGGTATGAGCATAGAAGAAAGAGGTTCCGTTCATTTGACGGGCAGGGCGTTGCCAATCTAAACCAAAGGCTAGAGGAGCCCAACCGGTTTGAGGACGTAGTTTTTCTTGTCCTACATAATGCGCCCAACCGCCACCGCTTTGACCAATACAACCACACATCATGAGCATATTGATGATGCCACGATAGGTCATGTCCATGTGATACCAATGGTTAAGTGCCGCGCCAACGATCACCATGCTCTTACCATGAGTTTCGTCGGCATTGGTCGCAAACTCACGGGCTACTTGAATAACCATTTCTGGCTTTACACCCGTGTGCTTTTGTTGCCATTTAGGCGTGTAAGGCACGTCGTCCATATAATCTTTGGCCACATTGCCACCACCTAAACCACGATCAA
>CAYNAM010000044.1:0-18671 GCA_964395065.1 uncultured Ventosimonas sp. | reverse complement strand
ACTTGGTAATTCATCACCTAAAATATTTATACACTGTTGCCAAAGTTCTAATAACACAACACATCCTAAATATATTTAACATATATCATTGATTTTATGAAAGTTGCTCTTGAAAAATTATAACATAAATATTGATAATAAAAGTTGTGGATAAATGAGTTTAAAACAACTAAATAACCCTGTAAGTAAAATACTGAATAACTCGATTGTGAATAAAATAGCTTTTTATCCACAATCAAATGACATCAATTACACAAATTTGAAAGAGGTTATTAACTGACTTATAAATCTACAGAAGTTCTATAATATAGATTCTTAAAGAAGTTATCCACAGAAATAGGTTTATTATATAATAATAATAAAATTAATCTTTAAAAATATATAAAATAATTAATACTATTAATTAATAAAAATATAAAGTTATTTATTAATTGACCTTCTTAACAGCTTCACATAAAATTATGGGCTATTTTCCAAAATTTAATCTTTTTATTCACTTAAGGTAATAAATATGAAACGTACTTTCCAACCAAGTAATTTAAAACGCGTTCGTGTACATGGTTTTCGTGCTCGTATGGCTACTAAAAATGGCCGTCAAGTACTTTCACGTCGTCGTGCTAAAGGTCGTAAACGCTTAGCTGTTTAATAGTTATTGTGGTAAGTTTAGATTTTTCAAAACAAAAGCGTTTACTTGAACCTAATCAATTTAAACGTGTTTTTGACTTGCCAGATAAAAAATTATCAACTAGCTATGTATTGTTATTAGCTTGTAAAAATGATTTTAATCATCCACGTTTAGGTCTAGTTATAGGCAAAAAAAACGTAAAGTTAGCAGTACAGCGAAATCGACTAAAAAGACAAATACGAGAGTTATTTCGTCTTAATCAACATCTAATATCTAATTATGATATTGTTGTTATAGCTCGTAGAGGATTTAATGAAATTTCAAATGATGAATTGCAAAAACAATTTATGAAATTTTGGAAAAAATTTGTTTATGAATCCTCTTAATAAATATGGCAACTAGTATGCGAAAAATAGCATTACTGATGATAAAGTTTTACCAATATGCTATTAGTCCCTTAATGGCAAATCATTGCCGTTTTTATCCTAGTTGCTCAAGCTATACTTACGAAGCAATAGAACAACATGGTTTTTTTCGAGGTATCTATTTAGGTATACGTCGTTTGCTTCGTTGTCATCCTTGGAACGTGGGTGGATATGATCCAGTTCCTCCTAAAACTAATTCTAAACATTCATCGAAGATTAAATAACCATGGATATTCAACGTCCTCTTATACTAGTTGCATTAGCCATTGTAGGCTATTTAATGTTATTACAATGGAATGATGATTATCATAAAGTTCCTGAAGAAGAACAAGTTGCTACAGTACAGCAACAAAAAAATGAAAATACTTTAGATCAAGGTATTCATCAACCTGCTCCAGATATTGGACAAAATACTAATGATAACCATGTAACCACCGTTAATCAGCCTACAACAACTCAAGTTAATGATGAAAAATTAATTAGTGTAGAAACTGATGTATTAAAAGTAAAAATAAATCCAAAAGGCGGAAATATTGTTCAGTTAGATTTAATACAATATCCAAAAACATTAAATTCTAAAGTACCTTTTAGATTATTTAGTGATTCAGGTAATGTTATATATTCAGCTGATACACGTGTATTTTCTACAACAGAAACTAATGACATTCCTCTCTATAAAAGTGCACAAACTAATTACCAATTAGCCAACAATGAAAATGAGTTAAAAGTTAACTTAACTTATAGCAATAATGGTATAAGTTATTTAAAAACTTATACATTTATGCGTGGTATGGATAAAGCTTGTGCTGATAAGAAAAAAGATAGGGTTTCTTGTGTTAATCCAAAATCTTATGAAGTAAAAGTAGATTACCAAATTATTAATAACAGTGATAAAGAGTGGAAAGGTTATTTTTTAGCTTCTTTAACACGTAATAACGCTGCTGACCCTTCCTCAACTACTGCTACAAGTATGACAACCTTTTTGGGGATGGCTTATTGGACACCAGACAAGCCTTATACTAGAGTATCAACAAAAAATGTTGATAGCATCATGAGTGAAGCTAATCAGAAAAAAGCAGAGGGCAATCTTAATTACCTACCAATACCTTCTGCTACAGTACAAGGTGGATGGATTGCATGGTTACAACACTATTTTGTAACTGCATGGATTGGTGAAAAAGGTCAAAACCATATTGTTAAGACCTATAAAAATCAACAAGGTAATTATGTAATTAGTTTTACAACACCATTAATGACAGCTAAAGTAGGCGGTGAAGTAAAAGAAGATTTCACACTTTATGCAGGACCAAAATTACAAGATAGCCTAAAAGAACTATCTCCTGGGTTAGATTTAACCATTGATTATGGTATTCTCAGTGTCATTGGAAAACCTATTTTCTGGTTACTACAAATAATTCATTCATTTGTTGGTAATTGGGGATGGTCAATTATTATATTAACAATTATTATTAAATTGATCTTTTTCCCTCTTTCTGCCACAAGTTATAAATCAATGGCAAGAATGCGTGCAGCTTCACCGAAAATGCAAGCAATTAAAGAACGTTATGGTGATGACAGAGCAAAAATGTCAGAAGCTATGATGAAACTTTATAAAGAAGAGAAGCTTAATCCTTTAAGCGGCTGTTTACCTATTGTTATTCAAATGCCAGTATTTATTGCTTTATATTGGGTATTATTAGAAAGTGTTGAGATTCGACAAGCGCCTTGGTTAGGCTGGATTCATGATTTATCAGTGAGTGATCCATACTTAATATTACCTATTATCATGGGTGCTACCATGTTTTTACAACAGCGTTTAAATCCAACACCACCAGACCCTATACAAGCAAAAGTATTTAAAATTATGCCAATAATGTTTACTTTCTTCTTTATTTGGTTCCCTGCTGGTCTAGTGCTTTATTGGATTGTTAACAATATTTTATCAATACTGCAACAATGGGTTATCACTCGACAAATTGAATCAGGAAAGAAAAAGTAAAATAAATAAAAAAACGCCTCATGAGAGGCGTTTTTTATAATACATAAATTAGGAAATTTTATTTAAAATTTAAACTGAAAAAACTATCCAGCGGACAAATAATGTGACTTTATCTATCTTATTTATTTATGCTATAGCAAGTTTTTCTGTCATTATTATTCCAGGGCCAACAATGTTATTAGCATTAACTAATGGAACCACCCGAAATAAAAAAATAGTTATGGCAGGTATTCTTGGTGCTGTAATGGCTGATCTAGTTCTAATGATAATTGTATTTTTAGGTTTAGGAACACTTTTAATAGCATCAGAGATGTTATTTAATTTAGTTAAATGGTTAGGTGTTGGTTATTTGTTTTTTTTATCAGTACAGCTTTGGTTATCTAATAATCAACTAAAAAAAATAACTGTGGTAGCTGATAAACAATTGGCAAAAGCTTTTTCTAGAGCTTTATTTGTAGCTATTTTTAATCCTAAAGCACTATTATTTTACTCAGCTTTTTTCCCACAATTTATTAATGTATCAATTCCGAAAATACCTCAATACATTGTTTTAGCAATCATAACCGTTATTATTAATATGCTTATAATGACTTGCTATGCTTTGGGAGGATTTCATGCAGCAAGACTATTAGCTAACAATGGATTAAAGCGAATGAATCAAGCCTGTGCATTTATTATGTTAAGTCTAGCCATATTTTTAGCACTTTATCGCAAAAGTAACTAAAATCAAAATTAGGAACTATTAAATAAATGATATACAAAAAAGATACTATTGTAGCCATAGCTACTGCACAAGGCAGAGGAAGTGTTGGTATTGTAAGAGTATCAGGTATTTTAGCTAAAGAAATAGGGCTAAAATTAACTAAAAAAATAGAACTAACGCCTAGATATGCTCATTATGGCTCTTGGTACAACAAACAAGACCAAGTAATAGATCAAGGTATTTCATTATACTTTGCAGCACCTAATTCGTTTACAGGTGAAGATGTATTAGAATTACAAGGGCATGGAGGTCCTATTGTTTTAGACTTATTATTAGAAGCTTGTTTAGAAATGGGGGCAAGACAAGCAAATCCTGGTGAATTTAGTGAACGTGCATTTTTAAATGATAAATTAGATTTAGCCCAAGCAGAAGCTATTGCTGATTTAATTGATGCTAGCTCAAAACAAGCAGTACAAAATGCAATAAAATCTTTACAAGGTGAATTTTCTAATAAAATACATCATTTAACAGAAAGCTTGATTGCTTTACGTATTTATGTTGAAGCAGCTATTGATTTTCCAGAGGAAGAAATTGATTTTCTTACTGATGGACATGTATTGAACCAGACAGAAAAACTACTACAGCAACTAAAACAAATAGAAAAAGAGGCATCTCAAGGTGCATTGTTGCGTGATGGTATGAATGTAGTCATAGCAGGTTTGCCCAATGCGGGAAAATCAAGTTTACTAAATGCCTTAGCAGGCCATGAAGCAGCTATTGTAACCGATATAGAAGGTACAACCAGAGATATTCTTAAAGAACATATTCAAATCGATGGTATGCCATTACATATCATAGATACAGCAGGATTAAGAGATACAAATGATCCTGTAGAAAAAATAGGGGTAGAAAGAGCACTCATGGCTATTAATGAAGCTGATCAAATACTATTGGTTGTTGATTCAACGAAGCCAGAAGCAAATGATCCACTCAGCATTTGGCCAAAATTTTTAAATCCGAAACCACCTATGGAAAAAGTAACTGTCATCTGTAATAAAGCTGATTTAAGTGGGAAAGAAATTGCTCTTAATACCAATCAAGATGGTCATACAACAATTCAATTAAGTGCCAAAGCAAACAATGGAATTGATCTACTAAGAAATCATCTAAAATCCTGTATGGGTTATCAACAAACCACAGAAAGCAGTTTTAGTGCAAGACGTAGACACTTACAAGCACTCCAAGAGGCTAAAACAGCCATTCACCACGGGTACAATCAATTAATAGAACAAGGTGCAGGTGAGTTGCTAGCAGAAGATTTAAGGCAAGCACAACAGCATTTAGGAAGTATAACGGGTGAGTTTTCTTCTGATGATTTATTAGGTAAAATATTTTCTAGTTTTTGTATAGGAAAGTAATTAAATAGTATAATTATTTGAAAATAAATAAAATATTTAAATATTATTTTATTTATACCCTTAACGAGAAGACTTAACCTTTATAAAAAAATAGCCAAACAGGTAGATGCCTTTTACCTATGACTTGATGCACTAATAAACTTGAGAGAGTATAACTGTCCTAAAAGCCATAAAAAAGACTATAAAACACCATGGTCACGTTTTATATGTTATCCCTGCGACTATTATTTTAATGACCTAGATGGTACACAATTAAGAGGTTTACTCCATATAAAATTATGGTCTAAAGTAGCTAAATGTCTTATTGATGGTAATACTGATAAATATATTTATCACTTATATAAGATACAAACAAATACGGTTAGTATTTGGCGTAAACGATTTATTGAATAAATGAAAGTACTTAAGTTGCTAGATCTCGCTCAATAGGTTGAATGGCAAACAAGATGTTGCTTGATTCAAATTTATCTAGATATCCAATCAAATACTCCTTTTAAAGATATTTACAAACACTATCTATCCATAGTCTATAGCGATACAGTATCAAAGTTATAACTAGATAACTAAAAGTAGCGTATAGCTTTTTTGGTGAAATCTCTAAATCAGGCGCAAGGTTTAAAATGGCATTTTTAAAACTTTTGTACAGCTCAATAACATCATCAGATTTATTATTTAAATGATAGTCCTCATCAGAGATTAGTGCTTGGTTCGTCTTATGATGTTCTACTCCCTTTTTAGTTAGGGGTTATCGGGTAGCCTGAGTTTGGTCATTTCTAGAATTAGGTTTGGTAAAGCATGTTGTATTAACGACAGGGTTTGTTGTTCAATGTCTTATGTTAAGAATAAATAATGTTCTCCGTAAGCAATTATATCAACCACATTGTAGTCTGTTCCCTTAAGCCCTATGAGTACTTTCCATTTTGCTCCACAGTGATTAGCTTTTTTATAGCCTTTGTTTGTCGCAGACACTGGAAATACAATGGCTAGGGTTACATGACTCGCAATAGCCAGAAGCCATTTTTGCTCGATAATGCCTATGATTAGGGATAATAATCTCAGTATCACAAAAAGTAGTTTGATATCTGAGAATAAAAAGTCAGGGTAAATAAACCATGAGTGAAATTCTATTTCGCTTTCGGTGTTAATCTATAAAGACCAAGGCAGATTGAGGGCAGATCACTCGTACTTTAATAGCGTATTTAGCAGAAAAAGGGATTTATCCAGTTGATCATAATGATAATAAAAAACTTAGACTCAAGCTTTATGAAAGAGAAAAATTAAAAGATATAAGTATCTTTAAAGGTATTGTATAAGTGGTTTATTCAATTTGGTATTCGGTTTGTGATGCAATTAGCTTAGCTCCACAAGCTGTTTTCATACCCTCAACGGCCACTGGTTTACCTTGGATTGGCACAGACTCGACACCTTCAACGATAGGGAACGTTCCTTTGCATAACGGACATAACACCCTATGAGATTTACAGGCGACTGGTTTATCATAAACCAAGTAATCTTCTATTCCCTCTATCACAGTACCGCCATGAGTTGTTGTGTCTCCTTTACGTATGACAGGTTTTAAAGCCATATGGAATACTCCTTTATTAAAATATTTGATGCTTATATATAAATACACCATAATTTTATATACCACAATATTTTTACTTGAAATAGAATTAATAGATGTTATGTTAAAACTGTTGTTTATGTTGATAGAGGCTGTACGATGTAAACATATCATAATGTAATAGATTTTATAATCATGGAAAAACAGCTATGTTTAGTTCAGCCAATGAAACGCATTTTTACTTAGCAGTAGAGGGTTTAGAAAACTCCCCCTTACAAGTTCTAGCCTTTGATGGTCTTGAAGGGCTCAATACTGAATATGTATTCGAGATTACGCTAGTCAGTAAGCACTTACGCTTTGACATCACCCAACTCCTCAGCAAACCTGCTTACTTGTCCTTTATCCATGATAAAACCCAAGGTGTACACGGTATTATTCATGAGGTTAAGCGTGGCAATGTGGGAGTCGATTATGCTGAATATAAAATAGCCCTTGTTCCTCGCTTTACCCATTTACATAAACGCCGTAATCATCGAGCTTTTGTCGGTAAAACAGTACCAGAGATCATAAAAACTATTCTAGAAGAACATGGCATCTTAGAAACCAATGATTTTGAGTTCAAATTTAAAGACCCAGGTGTTTATACACCTCGCGAATTTTGTTGCCAATACAATGAGTCCGATGCCCACTATCTTTATCGACTCTGTGAAGAGTGTGGTATAGCTATTCATTATGAGTTTACCCAAACCAGTCATAAAATGGTTTTTAGCGATGCTCAGCCATTCTTTAAAGATCTACCTAATCCTTTAACTTATCGTTCAAATACGGGCTTTGTGGCGGATGAACCTGTTTTAAAACGGTTTGATGTAGGGCTTGTTAGCAATCCACTAACGAGTTCTGAAAGAAACTACAACTTTAAAAACAAAAAAATACCCGAATCATCTTTTGATGGGATACAAAGTAGTAAGGCCAATCAAGCCTCAGAGCCAAATCTTGAACACTACCATTTTCCTGGTAGGCTTGACAATGAAGCGACTGCAAAGCAACAAGCGCAACTCTCCATTGAACGATTAAGAACCAACCAAATACTTGCAGAGTCTTATGGCGATGTTCCAACACTGCATGTTGGTCTATGTTTTACTGTAAAAGACTTTCCGGCATTAAATACGATGGCAGCTGATGAGCTTTGGCTCATTAAACAAATTAAACACCAAGGCAGACAGCCCCAAGTGCTTGAAGCATTAGGTAGTCAATCATCTGCAGATAGTGACTTTGAACTAACACTTCTCCCTAAATACTTTAGACAGCCTATTGCTAACGAACTACAGTTCCCGTCAAAAAGTTTACAACAAGGCTATCGCAATTGCCTAATAGCGACACCTAAAAATATTGTTTATAGACCGCAACGATTCCACTTCAAACACAAAATTATCGGTACCCAAACAGCGCTGATCACGGGGCCGGCAGGTGAGGAAATCTACTGCGATGAATATGGACGTGTCAAACTTCAATTTCATTGGGATCGTTTAGGCAACTACGATGAACACTCAAGTCATTGGGTACGGGTAGCCAACATTTGGGCTCACAACAAATACGGCGGTATCGAAATACCGCGGATTGGTATGGAAGTCATGGTCGATTTTATCGAAGGCGACATTGATAATCCCATTATTCGTGGAGCGGTACACAATGGGATTAACCAAGTTCCTTATGACCTACCGGGCATCAAAACCCAAAGCACCCTAAAAAGTAAAGAATACAAAGGCAGCGGTTATAATGAAGTACTGTTGGATGACACCACGGGGCAAGTGAAAACCCAAATTCATAGTACCCCAGGTACAAGCCAACTCAACCTCGGGTTCCTCACTCATCCTAGGAAATCAGATGGAGGTGGTGAGCATCGTGGAAATGGTTTTGAGCTTAGAACGGACGACTGGGGCGCTATACGTGCAGGGAAAGGCATATATCTGACAGCAGATGAAAGAACCACCGCGAGTAGTACTCAACTGGATTTAGAAGAAGCTATTAAGCAATTAGAAAGCTCTTTAATACTAGCTAAAAATTTAGCTAAGTCGGCTAATAGGGCAGGTGCTTTAACCGCAGATATTGAAGATCAAAAACAGCAACTAGACAGTGTTTTTACTGAGTTAAAACAAGCAGGTATTTTAGCTAGTGCTCCTTCTGGCATAGCATTAGTAACCCCCAGAAGTTTACAGTTAAGCGCAGATCAAAATTTAACCTTCACTGCAAATAACAATGCCGACATTAGCATTGCGCAAAGTTATCGAGTAGCTGCAGGAGGAGCAGTTTCATTATTAGCGACTAATGATGAAATGAAGCTAGTAGCCCATAAGCAGAGAGTCAGAGTACAAGCAAATGATAATAATGTTGAGATAATAGCTGATAAAACAGTTAAGATAGTTTCTGCTAATGATAAAATAACAGTAGCAGCAGATAAAGAGCTCTTACTCACCTGTGGGGGGCTTATATCAAACTAGCTAACGGTGATATACAAATCCATGCTCCCGGAATTATAGACCATAAAGCATCATCTTATCCTTATCAAGGACCTACTTCGTTGGATTTAGGATTTGAAGGTTTGCCTAAAGGAGATACTTATGATTTGCAAATTAAGCTAGTTGATGAGGTGACGGGTGATCTTATTAAAAATACAAAATATCAAATGCATTTAAGTAATGGACAAATATTAGAAGGCATAACAGATGAGAATGCATTAACTAAAAGAGCTTGGAGTACAGAGAAACTAATAGTTGAAAAAATCACTTTATTAGATTACAGACGGTTCAAAGCATAGTTAAAGGAGTAGTTATATGGGAGATGATACACAAGAGCTTATTATAGGGCAGCCGTTACGTCAAAGTGGATCTGCTAACCAGTCATTAGCAGTTGCTAGAGGTGCACAAAACAGGTGTCTTTTGACTGTACCTGCTGCACCAAATAATGTAATAGGAAATTGTGTCTATTATTATCGCCCTTATGATGGTGAGATAGTAAATAAAACAGGGGTTAATTTTAAAAAAATTCTAGATTATGCTGTTACTATTAAACCGTTTGATATTCCCGACGGGACGCATATTTTTTATAAACTCTGTTCGAACACTGAGAAATTAATACAGCCTGAAAGTACAGATCCTAATTGGTCGAGATGGCATAATTTTTGTGCTCGTCATGTAGGCTGTAGACATAACCCACCATCTTATTATATTGCTTATGGTTATTATTACTGCTCTAATTTTACCCATTATTTACTTCCCAGAATGCGAAGTACTCAAGGCAAAACTTGGTTAAATAATGGAAGAAAGTTGCTCCATAAATATATGGAATTAGGTTTATTATCGAATAATAGTAAAACAGATATTAAAATACCTTCTGTACGTTATCCAAATAAAAAGCTATCTACCTTAACAGTGCCAGTGAAACAATTGGAAATAACACCTGAGAAATTTAAAACCTTTGCTTTTAATTCACATGTGCCGGCTTATTTAGATGCGGGGATAGCAGATGTTCCTATTGCTGATTTACTGAGAGTGTTTGGTCAACCTAATGTTGAAGAGTGGGCAGATATCGAAACATGGAAGCAAGCCGTTGATGTTGCATGGGAGGTTGTACCTCATAAACTATCTCACCCCTTAGATACAGCTGGTGAGGTAGTGGATGCAGGATGGCAAGCAGGCTCTTACATTTTTGAAAAAAATGTTAAAGCTATTAAAAAAGGAACAGGTTATGTAGTTAAGGCAGCTAACGGCGTGTGGTCATGGGTAAAATCAATATTTTAAAAAAAACAACTTATTTTTTATTGGCTTTCATTATATTAGGATTAATAGGTTATTGTATGGGAAATTCAGACGTATGGACTTTCAAAACAGAATTAATGAAAAATATTAAACCCTATGATGGTGCAGATTTGCGTTTAAACGGCAATAATGTTTTTTTGATGCAAGTTACACAACCTGCCTTAGAGTTTAAGACGGCTGTCAGCTCAGTTAAAGATGATGATCCCATTCCTACAACAGAGTTCAAAGAGGATTGGATGAATGACTCATATGAAGTGCTTAATCGTATGAGCGTGCGTGTTTTAAAAGGCACACTAGAAAACGACGTTAACATTTGCTTTGAGGCCAAAGGACAAGATGGAAGCTGGTGGATAAGTGATGATACTAAAACTATTTATGTAACATCAGGTTGGCTTGATAATCATAAAATTAATGAGTATGTATCAGAAGATGAATACATTAATTTTACTTATTTTTCTATCTATAAGTCTGTTGATGGCGGTGAAAATTTTAAAAAATTAGCTTGGCCAGAGCATACTAGAATTACACAAATTTTATTTGCTCAAGATGGAAAAAGAGGATATATCGTTGCCGGAGGACCAAGTTTATGGAGAACAGAAGATGGTGGCGAGAGCTGGCAAAAAATCATTATTCCCAAACAATTATCAAACGTTGGCATAGGCAATACAGCTTTAGAGCGTTATCAAAATGAAATAACCACCTTTGACGCTTATACGATAGACGATCAAGGCAATTTGCTGATCGCTGGCTTTATAAAGGGATGGCAATCAAAAGATAGTAATGAAAAAAAGCAAGGCTCGGTTATTTATCAGTTAAAATGGTCTGATAATCTCTCTGACATGAATCTAATAGAACCATTAGCCTTTGTTAATAATGTTAAAGTAAGTGATATTGAAATCTCATCTAATAACGAACTTTATTTATTAACTGAACACTATAATTTTTCAGATCCTAATGTTCATCCTAAAGATAAAGAATTGGGCTTTATCTATTTACAGGGTGAAAAAGAAATTGTTAGACACGTTTTTGGGAAAAAATTATTTTTAGGTAAGCTTTATCTTGGCAAAAATGACTTACTTTATACTTCAGGCTTTACATGGACTAGTGGAGGACTACAAGATAATTACTTTGCATTTATTAGTAAAGATAAAGGAAATAGTTGGCAAGCAATAAATGATGGGCGTGCATCAGCAAGAGCCAGCTATTTTGATAAAGAAAATAATACAGTTTGGTTATTAAAAATAAATTCTTTATATTATAAAGTGTTATAGGTTGTTGATATTTATTTCTTTAAATAATAACAATCTACTAAAACGAGGGTTAGTGATTCGTTTTGGACGATAATCATACGATTTAATATTATTTTATATGATAGTCGACATTAGTGCTTATTAGAGAAGACAAGTCTAAAATTAGTATCATTATGGACTTATAAAAAGGCAGTAGTTTCAGTTTGAAAGAGTTAATTGTTTCACCTAAATGGTAATTAAACTCTAGAAATACTGGTATTTTTGGTTACAGATTGGTACCAGCCTGGAAAACCTACACAAAATACCTTTATTGAAAGTTTAAATGGTAAGTTCAGGAATGAATGTCTAAATCAGCATTGGCTTAGAGGTTTAGCAGAAGCACATTATGAAATTGATAAATGGCGTGGGCACTACAACCATGTTCGACCTCATAGTTCACTAAATTATTTAACATCTATTGAATATGCTAAACGAGTGGCTTAATATGAAAATATTATTTATGCAGTGGTACTATTTCTGGGGATAGGTCAAGGTCAAACTATCACTAATTAAAATCTAATTTTTAATGATGCTATAGCTTAGAATCTTTTACAAGATAACTCTAATAAAACAGTCTATACACAAGGTTATATCACTTATGGCTAAAGCTAAACGTTTATATGGGTGTACTGAATGTGGTGCTACATTTCCTAAGTGGTCAGGTCAATGCCCTGACTGTGGTGCTTGGAATACACTGGTTGAAACAGTCATTGATAACTCCCCCATGTCTAGCGGCAGTAAAAGTTGGACAGGGCAAACTGCACAAATAAAAACGTTAGCTGAAGTCAGCACTGAAGAAACACCTCGCTTTACAACCCATTCATCTGAATTAGATCGTGTATTAGGTGGTGGTTTAGTGGATGGTTCCATTGTACTCATCGGTGGAGATCCTGGTATTGGTAAATCAACTATTTTATTACAAACATTATGCAATATTGCCAATTATCATTCAGCTCTTTATGTAACAGGAGAAGAGTCACAACAGCAAGTGGCTATGCGTGCTCGTCGTCTTGGCCTACCTGAAGATAAGCTAAAAGTAATGACTGAAACGTGTATTGAGTCGATTATTCACACCGCTAAGCAAGAAAAACCAAAAGTCATGGTGATTGACTCAATTCAAACTATTTTTACCGAACAATTACAATCTGCACCTGGTGGGGTTGCTCAAGTAAGGGAAAGTGCTGCCTTACTAACACGCTATGCTAAACAAAACGATACTGCTATTTTCTTAGTTGGTCACGTAACCAAAGAAGGGGCTTTAGCAGGCCCACGTGTTCTAGAGCACATGGTCGATACAGTGCTTTATTTCGAAGGTGAATCTGATGGTCGCTTACGCCTTTTAAGAGCTGTTAAAAACCGTTTTGGTGCAGTCAATGAGCTCGGTGTATTTGCAATGACTGATAAAGGATTAAAAGAAATCTCTAATCCATCAGCCATTTTTTTAAGCCGTACTCAAGAAGCGGTACCCGGTAGTGTTGTCATGGCAACATGGGAGGGATCACGCCCCATGTTGGTTGAAGTTCAAGCATTGGTTGATACGAGCCATTTAGGAAATCCACGCCGTGTTACACTGGGTTTAGATCAAAATAGATTAGCCATGCTATTAGCTGTATTACATCGTCACGGTGGTGTTCCTACTTACGATCAAGATGTTTTTATTAATGTGGTGGGTGGTGTTAAAGTCCTTGAAACAGCGGCTGATTTAGCACTGCTTGCAACCGTTATATCTAGCTTACGCAACAAACCTTTATCTCATGATTTGCTAGTTTTTGGTGAAGTAGGGTTGTCAGGAGAAATTCGCCCTGTTCCTAGTGGTCAAGAACGTTTAAAGGAAGCGGCAAAACATGGTTTTAAACGAGCTATTATCCCAAAAGCCAATGCTCCTAAAACTGCTCCCGGAGGTTTAACTGTAGTTGCTGTTACAAGGCTTGATCAAGCTTTAGAGGCATTGTTTGAATAACTCATAGTAAATGGGTTTGTTTGGTTTCTTTACCGAGAAAAATAATTGCTATTACTGCAATCATGACAACCAAACAGAAAATTGTAAAAATGGTACTGGTGCTAAACTGATAGCTCACCATGTAACCAATCATCAACGGACCTAATATTCCACCAATACGTCCTATTCCCGCAGCAGACCCTGCACCTGTAGCACGTATTGTTGTGGGGTATTGCTCTGGGGTATAAGCATATAATGCACCCCATGCGCCTAGATTAAAGAAAGATAAAAACATACCTGATAAAATAAGATGTATCACCGTTTCTGCAATACCAAAAAAATAAGCAGAAATAGTAGTCCCTAGTAAATACGTAATTAACACAAATTTACGCCCTACTCTATCAATGAGCCAAGCAGCCGTAAAATACCCAGGTAATTGTGCTAATGTCATTATTAGTACATATTCAAAACTTTTAACAAGATCAAATCCTTTTAATATCACCACAGAGGGTAACCACAAAAACATACCATAATAAGAAAACACAACACAAAACCAAACAATCCAAAGCATTAAAGTAGATTTCCTATACTCTTTCCCCAAAAGCATCGTTAAATTATTAATCATTTTTGACTGTGTTTTTGGCTCACTATAATGGGGTGAATCGGGTAAGCTAATCCGTAAATAAACAGCATAAAAAGCAGGTAATGCACTGATTAGCATGGCTATACGCCATCCATGATCTGTAATGATAAAGTAACCAATTATTGCTGCAATAATCCAACCAAATGCCCAGAAGCTTTCAAGCAATACAATAATTTTTCCTCTTTCATGAGGTTCAACACTCTCTGCAACTAGTGTAGACGCAACAGGAAGCTCGCCTCCTAGCCCTAAACCAATGAAAAAGCGTAAGATTAAAAAAAAGGTTATCCCTGTTGTTAATGCTGTTAATCCACTGGCAATACTAAATAATAATAATGTAACAATAAATATAATTTTCCGCCCAAAGCGATCTGCCAACATTCCAAATAAAAATGCGCCAACAGCCATACCAATCGAATTAACACTACCAATCCATGCAATGGTTTTCGAAGTTAACTGCCAATCGTTTGCTAAGGCTGCTAATACAAAAGATAAAAGGCCTACATCCATGGCATCAAACAACCAACCTAATCCTGCAATTGTAAGTAATTTTTGTTTAGTGATTATTTTTTTCATTATAAAGTCTTATAATATTCGTTTTATTTGTAAACACATGTCTATTTATACCTACTACAATATACCATTAATAAATTACTTAATAACTAACTTTGCTCTCAAGGCTTTATTTATATGAAACTATTAAAGTTATTAATTTATAGCTTTATATTTAATAACTTTTTTATATTATTTGCTACTGCAAGTAATGATATTAATTACTGTAATTTTTCCCTGTCATTAACTAATAAAAAGAATGATATTTGCAGTAATTTGCCTTTTTTAAGCCCTTTTAATGATAGCCGCGCTAATTTAACGTTATTAATCGATAATGCTAACATACAAAGAAGTATTTTTAGATCACTCTCATCTCCTCAAAAAAAAGCGCCTTATTTGCCAAATGATATTCAAAAAAATATTGCTAAAATCCCCTTTGAAATCACTATCTATGATGCGTACCTTGACGAAGTAGAATATGCCAAGCAATTAAAAATTAATAACATAAAAAAACAAATAGACGAAAAAACAAAACACCTTATCTTACATGTCATGAAAAATGACTCTTTATTAGATAATGATGAGTTTTTATCTTCTCCTGCATTACCTTTTATTGAGCAAGTTTCAAAAACTTATGGGCTCAATGAGCAAGAACGTAAAGATTTATTTTCTGCTCGTTATCTCTTATTTGATAATCCAACAGCTGATATAAGTTCTTTCATCAGTAACAATCCAAGTTTTACAGCAAAGCATTTTATTAACTATCTACAAGGTATTAGTCATTTTTACAAAAAGAACTATGATGATGCACTCAAGTATTTTACTGATGCCAGTACTGCTTCTCAGCCATGGGTTAAAGAAGCATCAACTTATATGATAGCCAGAACATTATTAAATAAAGGCCAAGATGGTGCTTTCAACCATTGGTATGAATTAGACTTTAAGAAAGTTAACAACAGAATAATTACTCAAAGTTACTATGCATTTAATAATTATCTAAAAAAATATCCAAAAGGCAAATATACACATTCAGCTCATGCTTTGTTGAGAAGAGTTTATTGGTTAAATAGCAACCAATTCGCCTTGGCTAAAAGTTATGAAACTCTATTAAATACAATTAATGGATCAAATAACTATGCTAACTTAATACTAGAAATAGATAATAAAATTTTTTTTAATAACCAATTTAAATCAACTTATTATTTATCTAAGACTCCAAAATTATTAGCTGTTTATGATTTACTCAAAATGAGGTCAAATCAACTTAGTAAAGAAGAACTAGATAATCAAGAAAAATTATTTAAAAATTATCCTGAGCTTTATATTTTTCTACAAGCTACCTACTATACCTACAATGAGTCTAACCCCGAAAAAGTTTTACTATTATCTAAACAGCTAGAAGATAAGCGCCATCTTAATGACTCTATTCAATTTAGCACCCAAGTATTACGTGCTATAGCATTAGAAAATACAGGACAATGGCTAGCTGCCGAAAGCTTATGGAAACACTTAAATGATAGTGTAAACTCTCCCTATCAATTATCGCTAATTGAATTAGGACTCGCTTTAAATTATGAAAAAACCAATAGAATAACGGCTATTGTTGATGAAAATTCTCTCATCAAAACACCACAATTACGCTATATCCTATTAAGAAAGAATGCCAATCGGGCACAATTAAAGCAATTATTATCAAATAATGGGTTAACTAATACTGAAAAATCTTCTGTCCTTTATTTGATTCTTTATAAAAATTTACTATCGCAACATTATGATGACTTTTTAGAGGACATCACACTACTAACAAATAATCAATTGGATACTATACCGCTAGAAAATATTTCACTTTATGGAAAAGCTTATTTAACCTTATTTTCAGAACCTATCCCAAGTCATCATGATTACTCTTGTCCATCACCCATTATTTTAGCTAATATATTAAAGCTAAATCCTAAAGAGGCTCGATCACTGAATTGTTTGGGTGAGTTTAGTCAGTTTTATAAGTTGCCATATAGCCGTTATATGCTTCCATTACCGACAGATATTGGAGAATTGGGTAGTAACAACCCAACAAAATTTGGTCAATACCTTTACTCACCTTTGAAAGGTTATCAATTTGTTATTAATGATAAAGATGCCTCAGATGAAGATAAAGCATACGCATTATACAAAGCTATTCGTTGCTTTGCAGGGTCTGGCTTTAATCAATGCGATAAGCAGATAATTCCGCAAACTAAAAGAAAGGAATGGTTTCAACAACTTCACACAAAATATGCAAAAACAACATGGGCAAAACAACAACCGATCTATTGGTAAAACTGGTTATTACCTATTTAATAACCAGTAATCTTTGTTTTGCTCAAGTAGATATCTCTCGCTACAATGAGTTTTGGCTCTGGAGTGGAGTTAAAGCTCAATCTGTATTAGAAAAAGCCTCTGCTATTTATCTACTAAGAGGGCAAATAATTGAAAACTATAACCAAAATACCTATTTAATTAATCAAAGAGATTTTATTACACCACATTCTAATCAACAAATTTGGTTAGTTTACAGAGCTCATACATTAAATTGGAACCAATCTATATTAACTGCTCTTAATAAAGAATTAAAGCATTGGCAGATCAACAATATCCCCATCAAAGGTATTCAGATTGATTTTGATGTACCTACGCAAAAACTTTCAGATTATATTTCTTTTTTAGAAAAAATTAGAGCATGGTTACCCAAAAGCTATCAACTCAGTATCACGGGCTTATTAGATTGGGGAGGTAATAGTGACCCTGTCATTATTAACCAGCTCGCCAATACAATTGATGAAGTTATTTTTCAAACTTATCAAGGAAGTAAAACGATTACAAGCTACCAAGTTTATTTAAAGAAACTTGAGTCTATAAAACTCCCATTTAAAATAGGTATTATTCAGTATGGCGATTGGCAACCTCTACTTTCTTTAGAAAAAAATTCTTATTTCAAAGGCTATGTCGTTTTTTTACAAAATGCGCCTTAAGGCAGATGATAAGTTATTTTTTTATTTTCAATAGAAATATATTTCTTCTCAGTGAGTTCTTTAATAATATTTTCTACAACTATTGGTTCAAGTTTATTTTGAAATGCTGCTTTGATTGTATTCGTTAACGAGGTTAAACTTGCTGGTTTAGAGCTTTTTTTGAGACGATTTATAAAAAAATCAATATGCTCCAATGATATTGATGGCTTTTTTGTTTTATTACATAAAATTTTTTGAATGGATTCAACACGAAATACGTTTACTTTTTTATTTTTTAGAAACTTAATAAGAGGATCAAACCCTTGATCTTTAGAAATAATATAATAATGAGCCTTCGCCTCTTTACTTACAAGATTACCTAAATAATAAGTAATATGAAAATCCAAAGCATTTTTTCCACTCCCAAAGATTTTGATATATTCAGCTCTATCATTAAAAGTTTGCATAGCCAAAGCAATATCAGTGGATATTTTTGTTTGATTTGTACCTATGAAAATCTTTATTTTAAAAAAATCTTCTTTTAAATCTTTCAAATCCGCAGGTTGAATATTTTCATAATCAATTAAAATATACGTTGTTTTCAATTTTTGCATCCCTGTCTCTTATAGAGCACTGAGTTATTTACCACCCGTTGAATATGTGACCTATCCCCAACAATAGTACCACTGCATAAATGATATTTTCATATTAAGCC
>CAYNAM010000043.1:0-18778 GCA_964395065.1 uncultured Ventosimonas sp. | reverse complement strand
TGATTTACGCATTGATAGATACCTCGCTTCTTGTGCAGGGGGTCAGCATATTAATAAGACGGACTCAGCGGTGCGTATTACCCATATTCCTTCAGGAATTGTGGTAAGTTGTCAAGAAGAGCGTTCTCAACATAAGAATAAGGCAAAGGCAATGTCATGGCTTTCTGCAAAGTTAAATGATCAGCAACAAAATGCTGCTCAAAAAGAAATTGCAGATACTCGTAAGTCATTGGTGGGGTCGGGCGATCGTTCTGAACGCATTCGGACTTATAATTTCCCACAGGGACGTTTAACAGATCATCGAATTAATTTAACCTTGTACTCCTTAGACGATATTATGGCAGGTAGTGTCGAGTCGGTGATTGAACCTTTACGTGCTGAATATCAGGCAGATCAGCTGGCAGCTTTAGGGGATTAGAGGCGTACTCATCAAGAATGACAGGAGCCCGTTCTGAAGTTTAGAAAAATATTTTAACAATGCTATTTACCCTATCTTTATGAAATCGGTCATACTATAGGTAAGAGATACTGTTTTAATTGAATGTATTATTAATAACAATATAGATTGTTATTATTTGACTACTGAGGAGTACATATGACAGCTAGCCAGCCACAAGAAGGCGAAAAAATTTTAATTATTGATGATGATGCAAGACTGCGACGACTTCTTGAGCGTTTCCTCTCTGAAGAAGGCTTTCGTGTTAAAGCTGTTGAAGATACTGAGCAAATGGATAGGTTATTAAATAGAGAGCTCTTTAATCTGATTGTGCTTGATTTGATGATGCCGGGTGAAGATGGCTTGACTGCGTGTCAACGTTTGCGTAGCCAAGGTAATAAAATGCCAATAATCATGTTAACTGCTAAAGGTGATGAGGCTAGCCGTATACAGGGATTAGAAAGTGGCGCGGATGATTATCTGCCTAAACCGTTTAACCCTAGAGAGCTATTAGCACGTATTAAAGCGGTATTGCGACGTCAAACATCCCAAATTCCTGGTGCTCCAGATACTGAAGATGCTGAGGTTACCTTTGGGGATTATACATTGTCACTGGCTACCCGTGAGTTAAATCATGGTGATAAAGTACACATGTTAACAACGGGTGAATTTGCTGTATTAAAAGCGCTTGTACAACACCCTAGAGAACCATTAACTCGTGATAAATTAATGAGTTTGGCGCGTGGTAGAGAGTGGGATGCCCTTGAGCGCTCAATCGATGTGCAGATCTCTCGTTTACGCCGTATGATAGAAGTTGATCCTGCTAAACCACGTTATATTCAAACGGTTTGGGGGGTTGGTTATGTATTCGTGCCTGATGGTGATAAATAGTTCTTGGTAGTACCTCTTTACAAGAGGTACCCTAGGATTTATTGCTATGACTAAGAACAACAATAGGATAACATCTTATTTATTACCTAAGAGCTTCTTTGCGCGGATGCTCTGGCTTATCTTAGTTATTGTTTTATTTTCAAAAGCACTGACCTTAGGCTATCTTGTATTAAATGAAGATGTGCTTGTTGATAGACAATATAGCCACGGTGCGGCTATGCTTATCAGAGCTTATTGGTCGGTGGATGAAGAAAGTCGTGATGATATTGCAATTGCTGCTGGCATTTTATGGAAACCTGATGGAGAAGCTCCATTGGGGGAGCATCATTGGCCTTATTCTGATATTTTTCAACGTCAAATTCAGAGCGAGTTAGGGCCTGATGCAAATACACGATTAATTATCGGCAAATATATATCATCACTATGGGTGAGTGCGCCAAGCCTTGGTCCTGGTTGGTTAGAAATACCTATGTATCCTCACCCTTTAAGGGGGCAACAGATTTGGCGTGTGCTTGCATGGTTTATTGGTATTGTCTTTCTTTCTATGTTCACCGCAGGTATTTTCGTTTTACAGCTGAACCAACCATTAAAGCGACTTGTTTTTGCTGCAAGACAGCTTGGTAAGGGAAAAAGTGTCCGTTTACCCACTACTAATACAATCAGTGAAATGACAGAGGTTTATAATGCTTTTAACCAAATGGCTGAGGATGTAGAAAAGGTTAATAACGAGCGGGATTTAATGTTGGCAGGCGTGTCGCATGATTTGAGAACACCTCTTACTCGATTGCGGTTATCTGTTGAGTTAATGCATGGTGATGAAGAATTTACAGAAGACATGATTCGTGACATTGAAGACATGAATGAAATTCTCGATCAGTTTATTGCATTTATTCGAGATGGACGTGATGAGGATCTTGAGGATATAGATCTTAATGATTTGGTAGAAGATGCCGTTGCGCCGTTTAATCAGGGTGAGCAAAAAGTACGCTTATTCTTGGAGGATGTTCCCCCAATTTCAGCACGTCGGGTTTCTTTGAAGCGATTATTAGTTAATTTAGTCAATAATGCATTAAACTATTCTCATGATACCGTAGAGGTGACGACTTATTTAGCGAATAAGCATAAGTCACCTTATGTGGTTTTAAGTGTTTTAGACCGAGGTCCTGGAATTCCTGAGGAAGAATTAGCTAATGTATTTAATCCTTTTATGCGTGGTAATCAGGCAAGAAGTGGCAAGGGATCTGGACTTGGTTTAGCCATTGTGGAGCGAATAGTTAAGCAGCATGGTGGTCATATAGAACTACTTAATCGCATAGGGGGCGGTTTAGAGGCAAAAGTTAGCCTTCCTATAGGTCTAAAATTACCTAGCCCAGAATAAATGCTAGGGTAGTTTCTTTATAAGTTCAAAAATGGGTTTTTGCAAGTTATTACTATCTCCTAGCGCGATGAAATTAGGATTTATATAATCTTTCCTAGGTTCATAAGTTAGTTTGTTTCCATTCTCAGCAAATACATTACCTCCAGCGCCTTCTAATACCCCTTGTGCAGCGGCAGTATCCCATTGGCAGGTTGGTGCGAATCTAGGGTAGCAATCGGCTTGACCTTCTGCAATTAAGCAAAATTTTAGAGAGCTTCCTGCATTCTTTAATGTGAAAGGGGTCAATGCTGCCAAATGCTCTAGAAATAGTTGTTGTCTGGGCGAGCTGTGGCGTTGGCTTGCAATAACTTGAAGCGTGTTTGTTGGAGCGCTATTGCAATGGATGGTTTGTTTAGTCCCTTCATCATCAATGCGCCAAGCCCCTAGACTTTTACCACCAACATAACATGTTGCAGTGACTGGAATAAATACAACACCAAAATGAACATGTCCTTCTTTAATGAGGGCAATGTTAATTGTAAAGTCGCTACTTCCAGCAATAAATTCTTTAGTGCCATCAAGAGGGTCGATTAACCACCACTGTTTCCAGTTTTTACGCATGGTATAGTCAATTGAGCAAGCTTCTTCAGATAAAATAGGAATATGTGGTGTTAGTTTGGTTAAGTGTTCGATAATAATATGATTGGCCGCTAAATCTGCCTTTGTGACCGGTGAGTCATCTTGTTTATGATTGACCTCAATATCTTTTTGCCAAAACTTTAAAGTGGCCTTGCCTGCTTCTTTTGCAATAGCAATAATATCGGGTATTAACTTATTGGACATCAAATTATTTACCTCGGCTTGTTAGTAGGTCTCTTACAATATAGAGTGCTGCAATTGCTCGACCCTCAGAAAAGTTCTTTTGTTGGCTTAATGCCAGTAAATTATTAATATTTGCAGTCGACACTTTAATGGGTTCGGGTTCATCACCCTCTAGTTTTTCTGGGTATAAATCCTGTGCTAAAACAACTTGTATTTCTTGTGTCATATAGCCAGGCGAAAGGCTTAACGAAGTGATGTGCTCTAATTTCTTTGCTCCATAACCTGTTTCTTCTTTTAGTTCGCGATTAGCAGCTTCTAATATGCTTTCATCAGGTTCAATAAGTCCTTTGGGAATAGATAGCTGGTATTTATCAATGCCTGCACAGTATTCTTCAATCATGATAAAGTTTTCTTTATCTAACATAGCTACAAGCATGACGGCTCCGTGCCCTCTATTGACTAAGCGCTCAAAAGTGTATTCCTTATGGTTAGAGAAACGTAATTGTATTTCTTCTACTGTAAATAAGCGAGTTGATGCTACAATCTGTTGACTCAATATCGTCGGTTTTTTTCTCATGGTTTTCCCTTTATAAAAAATACCGTACTATCATAACTTGCTCAACCTCTTTTGTGAAAAAATTATGTTATTACCTTGGTCAGAAATCGAAACTGTTCTCTTAGACATGGATGGTACTTTACTGGATTTGCATTTTGATAATTATTTTTGGTTAGAGTATTTGCCCCGCTGTTATAGTGACGTTTATAACGTCTCTTATGCACAGGCTAAAGCGCTAATTGATAAAGAATGTAAAAAAGTACAGGGAACTTTGGATTGGTATTGTCTTGATTATTGGACGAAATTGCTAGGTTTGCCTATTATCGAACTGAAGCAAGACATCGCAGATCGAATACAGTGGAGAAAAAATGCAGAGCTCTTCTTGGCACGTATTAATGAAATGGGTAAACAGGTTGTCTTAATCACGAATGCTCATCCATCTTCTTTAGCGTTAAAAAGAAGCAAGGTAGACTTAGATCTTTGGTTTGATGTAATGCTTAGCTCTCATAACTATGGATATCCTAAAGAGTGTCAAGCCTTTTGGGAGCATTTACAGCAAGAAATCGGTTTTAATCCGGAGACAACGTTATTTATTGATGATAGCCTTACTGTATTAAAGAGCGCTCAAAAATACAAAATAAAATATATTTATACCGTTCTTGAACCGGATACTAGACAAAAGCCGCAGAAAAATGAGCTTGAGTTTAAGATAATTAAAGATTATGCCAATTGTTTTTAGTACAAGAAATAAATTGCAATAAACTAGGTTTTTTAAAATACTCTTTTAAAATCAGGCGATTGAGATTTTGTGTGTGATGTCGGAAGGTATTTGGTAATAATTTGTTTGCTTTGTTTATCAGTTTTTCAGTTTTAACGTGATAAATTGGTTTAAAATAGTTGCCAATTAGTCTCTTAACTGAACTAATAACTTAATATTAACTAATAATAGTGTAATGGAGTATTAAAATATGACTCTTTTCTCAAAATCTAAACTAGCGTTAGGTGGAGTTGTTTTAGTAGGAGGTCTATTGGCAGGTTGTGCTGGTAATCCACCAACAACTCAAATGGATGTTACTCAGCTTGCTGTAAATACAGCCACAAGCGCTGGAGCAATGCAGTTTGCCCCTACTGAAATGCAGTCAGCACAAGAAAATTTCCGTAAAGCACGTGTGGCAATGGAAGAAAAGCGCTACGAGGAAGCTAAAGTATACGCTGAAAGAGCTGAGTGGGATGCTCGTGTAGCAGAGCGTAAATCTCAAGTTGAAAAAACAAAACTTGTAGATCCTAAAGCAATTTCAACTACTAAGTAAAAATAGTTTTTAAATGAATTAACTAGATTTAGTAATAATAATTTTAGAAGGAAACTTTAGCTATGCGTAAACAAATACTAGTACCCGCTATTATAGCGTTAAGCCTTGGATTAGCAGCCTGTGCTGATAAACCTAATGCTGATTTAGATAAAGCACGTGCTGATTTCATTGCATTACAAAACAATCCAAAATCAAATCAATGGGCCAATGCTGAAACAGCTGATGCAAGTGCAGCATTAGACAGAGCAGAAAAAGCATATCGTGATGGTAAGACTGAGGCAGATGTTAACCAACTTGCTTACTTATTACAACGCCGTGTTGATCTAGCTAATGCAACTATTGAACTACGTCAAGAAGAAGAAACTCAACGTGTTAAGGCAAAAGTTTTAGATATTGCTAAACAAACAGCACGTGGTGAAGTTGTTACTTTTGGTGATGTATTATTTGCTATTGGTAAAGCTGATGTTATGCCATCAGCAGATGCTAATCTTGATAAGCTAGCGACTTACTTAAAACAAAACCCTGAGCGTCAAGTATTGATTGAAGGTTTTACTGATAGCACTGGTGGTGATGCGTTAAACTTAAAATTATCTCAAGCACGTGCTGACGCTGTGGCTCGTCAATTAACAAACCGTGGCGTATCATTTGATCGTATTAAAACACGTGGTTATGGTAAAGCATTCCCAGTTGCTAGCAATAGCAATGCTTCAGATCGTGCTTTAAATCGTCGTGTAGAAGTAACAATTTCTAATGATGATAAACCTGTAGCACCTCGTCGTTAATTTATTGTAATTAGTTACGATCACCCTGTTGACGTAATGGGTAGAGTGTTAGAAACTCTTCTTATTATATCAACAGGGTTTTGTAGTTTATGGAAGATGAAATTTTAGAAGCATTACGAGAGTTATCTGAAGAGGTAAGAGTCCCGCTTGATTTGCCTGATGAGGATCAGGTTATTCGTGCTGAAGAAGAGCTTTTATTACCTATTCCACGAGATTTTAGGCATTATTTATTAACAGCCAGTGATGTCATCTACGGACATTTGGAATTGGCGACAGTGGCTGATCCTAATATGCATACGTATTTACCAGAAATGGCAGCGACTGCATGGTCATATGGTTTACCTCGTTATTTATTGCCCCTTTGTGAAATTTCAACAGGTTATTATTGTATTGATCCCGATGGTTTAGTTTTTTTATGGGAGAATGGAGAGCTATCAAAAAAATATTGGGATAATCTGTGGGAGTGGATTCAGGACGTGTGGTTAGAAGAATAAATGACTTTTATATACAAAGAGCTTTATTGTGAAGCTAACTCTATGAGAAAATAGAATTTTAATGGCGAATTAGATAGATACTATGACAGCACAACTAATTGATGGAAAAGCTATTGCGGCCAATATCCGTGAAGAGATCGCTCAAAAAGTTACCAGACGCCGAGAAAAAGGGCTGCGTTTACCAGGGCTTGCAGTTATTTTAGTGGGTAATGACCCTGCTTCTGAGGTTTATGTTGCGCATAAGCGTAAAGATTGTGAACAGGTAGGTTTTATCTCTGAGTCATATGATTTACCTGTTATGACTACTCAACAACAGTTGCTGGAATTAATTGATCAGTTAAATAATAATGCCGCTATTGATGGTATTCTAGTTCAGTTGCCATTGCCAGAGCATCTAGATGCCGAGCCAATTTTGGAAAGAATTAGACCTGATAAAGATGTAGATGGATTTCATCCATTTAATATTGGACGTTTAGCGCAAAGAAATCCTTTATTAAGGCCATGTACACCTAAAGGAATTATTAAATTATTAGAAAGCACTAAGGAAAATCTTTATGGCTTAGATGCTCTAATGGTAGGCGCGTCTAATATTGTTGGTAGGCCGATGGCATTGGAGCTTTTATTGGCGGGTTGTACAACCACGATTGCTCATCGTTTTACCAAAGATTTAGCTACCCATGTCGCACGTGCTGATTTAGTCATTGTTGGCGTTGGTAAACCAGGACTTGTAAAAGGGGAGTGGATAAAACCAGGTGCTATAGTGATCGATGTGGGTATTAACCGTATGCCTGATGGTAAGCTAATAGGTGATGTGGAGTTTGAGGAAGCAGCCAAAAGAGCTAAATGGATTACACCTGTTCCTGGTGGTGTTGGGCCTATGACTCGTGCATGTTTGCTAGAAAACACGCTCTATGCAGCAGAAGAGTTACACTAAATAGACCAATGCTAGAGTTATTGATATAAAAAGACCACTGTGATCGTAATCAGTGGTTTTTTATTTAGAGACTGTATTGTGTGATAAATCGCTCTTTATCTATTTGTTCTTTTGCCAGTAGGCGGTTTAAATCTATTTGAGGGAGACGTATGGTCAATACATAGTTTCCTTCGTTATCAATTTGTTCCTCTTGTACTGCATTAATTTCAAAAAAACGAGCCCTCAATTTGCTCAAGGATGGCGGAAGACATAATGTGTCTACATAGATGTCATCAGTTAATAATTCATCAATGGCTTGTACTAATAAGTTTAAACCTTGTTTATTCTGAGCAGAAATCCAAACTCGTTGAGGTTTGCCTGACTCATCCCTTTGCAATTGTGGTTGAACATCTTCCATAAGGTCTATTTTATTATAGACTTCGAGAAGAGGGATTTTGTCTGCGCCAATTTCTTTTAATACATTCATGACCTGTTCAATTTGTAATGTTCTTTCAGGTTCATGGGCATCGATAACGTGTATTAATAAATCAGCATTAGAAGACTCTTCAAGAGTCGCTCTAAACGCTTCTACAAGCTTATGAGGAAGATGGCGAATAAAACCAACTGTATCGGCTATGACAATACTTCCTCTATCGGGTAGTTCTAAGCGACGTAAGGTTGGGTCTAGTGTTGCAAAGAGTTGATCGGCAGCCAATACAAGAGAGTCTGTTAGTGAGTTAAATAATGTTGACTTGCCTGCATTGGTATATCCTACAAGGGATATAACAGGAATTTCAGCACGCTGGCGACCACGTCTTGCTTGGTCGCGTTGATTGCGTACTTTTTCTAGTTTTTGCTTTAACTGTTTAACACGAATACGCAATAAGCGTCTGTCTGTTTCTAACTGTGTTTCACCTGGGCCTCGTAGCCCTATTCCCCCTTTTTGGCGCTCAAGATGTGTCCATCCCCGTACAAGGCGTGTACTCATATGGTCTAGTTGTGCAAGTTCAACTTGTAATTTACCTTCGTGAGTTCTTGCGCGCTGGGCAAATATGTCAAGAATGAGTCCTGTTCTATCAATAACACGACATTCTAATGCCCGTTCCAAATTACGCTCTTGGCTAGGCGTCAGGGTATGGTTAACAATAACCAGTTCGACTTCGAGTGCTTTTACTTGTTTTTTCAGCTCTTCAACTTTACCAGAGCCAATAAGAAATTTTGCTGAGGGTTGGTAGCGGTTTATTTCAACAAAAGTAGCACACTCAGCCCCAGCTGAGTGTGCTAGCTCTCTAAACTCTTGTGGATCTTCTCTTTCATCCATTTCATGGGTATGTAAATGGATTAGAATAGCTCTTTCACCACCATCTGGACGTTCAAATAGCAATATTAACTTCCATTAAAAATCTACTTGTCCTTCCGCTTCACCTAATTCTTCATCGGTAGGCATACGAATAGGGCGACTTGGTACAACAGTAGAAATTGCATGTTTATAAACCATTTGACTAACTGTATTTTTTAGTAAAATAACAAATTGATCGAATGATTCAATTTGACCCTGTAGTTTAATACCATTTACAAGGTAAATTGAAACAGGTACACGCTCCTTACGAAGAATGTTTAAGTAAGGGTCTTGTAATGAATGCCCTTTTGACATGAGATTAACTCCTTAAAATAATTATTTAATTTATAATCAACAACTAACATTAGTCTAAAATGGATGTCGCTTGTAGATGGCTTAATAGGTTTGATAAATTTTCTTTCGCTAAACTATCAAGCCAGTTTACATTTTGCCAACCTTTTAACCAAGTAAATTGTCTTTTTGCAAGTTGTCTTGTTGCTATGATGCCACGTTCTTGCATATTTTCAAAGTCTAATTTACCAGATAAATATTCCCAGACTTGTCTATAACCAACAGCACGCATCGATGGAAGCTCAGGATGTAACTCAGGTCTAGCTTTTAGAGAAGCAACCTCATCGATAAACCCTTGTTCTAGCATCTGTTTGAAGCGTATTTCAATACGTTGATGGAGAATATAACGCTCCACAGGCGCTATTGCAAACTGCACTATAGTATAGGGAAGGCTATGTTTATACTGATTTTTTGTTTCAATTTGTTGTTGGTAGTGAGCTGAAAGTGTTTTCCCCGTTAATAAATAAACTTCTAAAGCGCGTATAATTCTTTGTGGATCGTTGGGGTGAATGCGATTGGCCGAGTCAGGATCAATGCGTTGTAGTTCAAGATGAAGTGACTGGACACCTTCTTGTTTTATGCGTTCTTCTAGAGTTTGTCTAATTTGTTCATTGGCAGTTGGTAGTGTAGCTAAGCCTTCAAGTAATGACTTGTAATAAAGCATCGTTCCACCAACAAGCACTGGGATTCTATTCTGTTTAGTCGATTGTTCCATAGCAAGGAGGGCGTCTCGACTAAAGTCAGCGGCAGAGTAAACTTCAGCAGGGTCTAAAATGTCTACTAACTGATGTGGATATTGGGCAAGTAGTTCTTTTGAGGGCTTTGCTGTTCCTATGTCCATGTCTTTATAGACCAATGCGGAGTCAACGCTGATAATATCGCAAGGTAGTTTGTCAGCGAGTTGCATGGCTAGGTCAGTTTTGCCAGATGCGGTAGGTCCCATTAGAAAAATAGCTAGAGGAAGCTTCTTCTTCATTATTTACCTCTTAAAAAAAGCTTATCTAAGTCGTCTAGTGCTAACTGTACCCAAGTAGGGCGGCCATGATTGCATTGGCCACTGCGTTCCGTATGCTCCATATCTCGAAGAAGGGCATTCATTTCAGGAATAGCTAGTTGGCGATTGGCTCGAATAGAGCCATGACATGCCATTGTCGCAAGTAGCTCATTAATATGTGCTTGGATACGGTCAGAGGTGCCATATTCTAGTAAATCTGCTAGTACGTCTTTAACAAGTTGGTTTGCCTTTGCCTGCTTTAGCAGTACAGGAATTTGTCGGATAGCGATGGTTTCAGGGCCCAAACGTTGTAATTCAAACCCTAATCGATTAAACCATTGTTGATGAGTTTCTGCGCAATCCGCTTCTCTTTGGCTTATAGTAAGAGTTTCAGGTACCAATAGAGGTTGACTTCTAAGCCCCTCTGTTTCCATCGCCAATTTTAAGCGTTCATAAGTAATACGTTCATGGGCAGCGTGCATGTCAACTAAAACAAGACCATGTTGATTTTCTGCAAGGATATAAATTCCCTTTAATTGTGCGAGAGCATAACCTAGTGTAGGAATATCTGGTGTATCTAATGAATGTGTCTGTATTGCCTCTGTCTTTGAAAGAGGTGTATAGAATGCTTTATAATCTGTCTTGATATCATTAAGCGGCGGTAGCCCCTTGGCTGGACTCTTGTCAAAATAGGTTTTTTGATTAAATGGTTGTGCGGGTTGAGTTGAAGGGCTTCTTAAGCCAATTTCTGTTTGTCCCAAAAATTCACCAGCCTGTTTGCCTGTAATATTTTGTTTTTCTGGTGTATTGCTAATCGTATGAATGAGGTGGTCATGCGGACGTACTTCAGCTAGGGCCCTGTGTAATGAGCTGTAAAGAAAATCATGGATAAGTCGAGCCTCTCTAAACCTAACCTCATGTTTTGTTGGATGAACATTGACATCAACCAATGCAGGATCTAGCTGTAAAAAAAGCACAAACGTAGGGTGGCGACCATTATATAAAACATCACGATAAGCTTGGCGAATAGCATGGGCTACTAATTTGTCACGTACCATTCGACCATTCACATAAAAATATTGTAAGTCCGCTTGGCTACGTGAGAATGTTGGAAGACCTACCCAACCATATAAAGATAAGCTTTCTTTTTCAATGGAAATGGGTGTTGATTGGTTTATAAACTCACTACCACAAACAATGGCGACTCTTCTAGCTCTCGCAACTTCATCTAATGCAGGGTGAAGCGTGAAGATATTTTTGCCGTTATGGGTTAGATGAAAAGCGACATCAAAATGAGCAAGAGATAGACGTCTAATTACTTCTTGAATATGATCAAACTCGGTTTTCTCTGTTTTCAGAAATTTGCGCCTAGCAGGTGTATTAAAGAATAAATCTCGAACTTCTAGGGTTGTACCATTTGGATGAGCAGCAGGTTGTATTTTGCAGTCCATTTGTTGACCTTCGGTTGAAACTTGCCACGCTTGGTCATTGTTTTTTGTTCGAGAGGTGAGAGTCAATCTGGAAACTGAGCTGATGGAGGCTAATGCTTCTCCTCGAAAGCCTAGGCTACAAACATGTTCAAGGTCTTCTAGGTTGTTAATTTTACTGGTGGCATGGCGTGCTAAAGCAAGAGAAAGGTCTTCTTCTGATATACCGCAGCCATCATCTCTGATGCGTAATAGCTTGATACCACCTTGCTCTACTTCAATGTCAATTCGTTTGGCACCGGCATCTAGACTATTCTCTAAAAGCTCTTTGACAACAGATGCGGGTCTCTCAACAACTTCTCCTGCCGCTATTTGATTGGCTAATAAAGGGCTGAGTAAATGAATATGTGGCATATGTTCCCTACTTTGCAGGAATTTTCAGAGTTTGACCTATTTTTATTATATTGCTTTTTAAGTTATTAGTAGCTTTTATATCTGCTATTCTAACACTATACTTTGATGCAATAGAGCCCAGTGTATCACCTTTAACTACCTTGTGAGTTGTTGTAAAGGCAATTTGGGTGGTGTGCTTTGTCTGATCTAAATAGCTCCCAGGTGGTGGGTTTTTTTGAAAGTAGGTGAGTACTCCTGTTCTAATTGCTCTGGCAAGTGCTTGTTGATGACTTTTAGTTGAAAGTTTTTTTGCTTCTGTTGGGTTGGAGATGAAGCCTGTTTCTACCAGTATAGATGGAATGTCTGGAGATTTTAATACGACAAATCCAGCTTGTTCTACACGTTTTTTATGAAGCTTAGTTGTTTTACCAATATTATCGAGTACTTTTTGGCCAACATCCAAGCTTGATGACATCACCGCCGTCATAGAAAGGTCTAGTAGGACACCTGCCAGTACTTGATCTTTTCCATCTAAACTAACGGAACCTGCCCCACCGATTAAATCTGATCGGTTTTCTGTATCGGCTAACCAACGTGCTGTTTCAGAGGTCGCTCCACGATCAGAGATTGCAAAAACTGAAGCGCCATATGCTGAGGATTTTGGCGCGGCATCTGCATGGATAGAAATAAATAAATCAGCCCCTAATTTTCTAGCTATCTGGGGGCGTTGTCTTAAAGGAATAAAATAATCAGAATTTCGGGTCAAATAAGCTTTAAAACCTGGTTGTTGGTTTATTTCTCGTTGTAGTTCTTTTGCTATAGCAAGGACAACATTTTTTTCTCTTCGATTGCCACTGCCAATTGCGCCGGGGTCTTCTCCTCCATGGCCAGGATCTATCGCAATAATAATGTTTCGTGTCCCTGTCTTCTTGGGTAGTGGTGATGAAGGTATTGATGTTGTAATGGCAGGATCTTTCTCCACGGTTGTATTTGTGTTTTCAAATAAATCGATAACCAGTCGATGACCGTATGGAGCATTAGGGGATAATGAAAAAATTTTAGGATTTACTTTGCTAGCAAGGTCAAAAACTAAACGGATATCTTTCCCATTTTGAGATGAGTTTCGTATGGCTTTTATAGGGGTTTCTTTGAGGTTTAGTTTGTTGAGTGATGTTGCTAGTTTTATATCTTCAATATCAACGATGAGGCGTTCTGGTTCGGTTAGTGTAAACATATTATGTTTCACAGGGCCAGATAAATCAAATACGATGCGCGTGTTATCGGGCGCATGCCAAAGTCTAACTCCTTTTATAGTCGTTTCTGCAAAGGCGCTGCAAGCGATAAGTAAAAATAGAATACTTATGGTATGTATGAGTAACTTTTTGAACAGCATTAAGAAAAAGTCTCTATATTTTCAAGGCAGTAAATAGTATTAAGTCTCAATTATTTATTAAGAATACAGTATCTCATAAAGTCATGTAATATAAAATAACTGCTTTGCATTGGATTTAGTTACATAATATAATTTTATTGAAAACCTAAATGCTGACACCACTCTTGAGCTCGCTCAGTTTGAGCGGTGAATGTCATAATACGCTGATCTGCTGAGTGGGTGATGTTGATAAGAATATCCGGACAGGGGAGCACGCCTCTGCCTTGTTCTGGCCACTCGATAAGGCAGAGAGTATTTTCTGAGAAGTAATCACGTATCCCCATAAATTCAAGTTCTTCGGGATCGGCTAGGCGGTATAAATCAAAGTGATAAGCCATGCCTGAAGCTAATTTATAAGGTTCAACTAATGTAAAGGTGGGACTTTTAACCGTGCCTTGATGACCTAGTGCCTGTAAAAAGCCTCTTGAGAATGTTGTTTTGCCAGCCCCTAAGTCGCCTTGCAAATAAAATATACCTGTTCCTTGGCAGGCATTTGCGAGTTGCTTTGCTAATAATAATAAATGATTTTCATCGACAGTAAAGGTTATAGGCATGGGCTTTGTTTCTCTAATAGCTGTCGAACAGTAGTGGCTAGGTCACTGGCTACAAGTCCTCGCCCTAGAGCTCCTAGTTGCTCACCTGCTTTAGCATGTAACCATACGGCTAATTGTGATGCTTCGACGGGAGATAAATGTTGTGCGGATAGTGCGCCAATGAGTCCAGATAGTACATCACCAAAGCCCGCCCCCGCCATGGCGGGATGGCCGTTATCGCAAATGGTTAGGCTGCCATCTAGTCCTGCAATTAATGTTCCTCGTCCTTTTAGAACAATATGACAGTCATATTGTTGGCGTAATTGAGTGGCTGCGTATATTTTGTCTTTTTGAATGGTCTCTATCTCTGTGTTAAGTAGCCGGGCTGCTTCTGCTAAGTGAGGCGTTAGAATACTGCCTTTAGGTACAATAACTTTATTTTGGGCTAAGAAATTTAATGCATCCGCATCCCATATTTGAGGTTTGTTGCTACTAGCAACAGCAGATAATAAACTTTGGCTCCATACACTTTGCCCTAATCCTACACCTACCACTATTACGGACGCTTTGTTGATTAATGATGAAAGCTGGTTGGCTGATTGAATGCCTAAGCACATTATTTCTGGTGTTCTGGTGAGTATGGCTAAAATGTTCTCTGGGCGAGTAGCAACAGAAACCAAGCCTGCGCCTGTCCGCAAGGCTATTTCGGCAGCAAGTAACGGGGCTCCGCTTGTCCCAAAATCCCCGCCCACAATCAAAACATGGCCAAATAAGCCCTTGTGTGCATCTAGGGGACGCGAGGCAAGGTGCGGAAGGTTCTTTTCAGTCAGTAATATAGGAGTAGGGGATAAGTTTGCCATAATTTATTTAGGTTGTTGAATAAAGTATTGTCGATAATGTTTTAATTCTGCAAGAGAATCTTTTATATCATCCATTGCAAGGTGCGAGTTATTCTTTTTGAAGTTGTTTAGTACTTCTGGTTGCCAGCGTTTTACTAGCTCTTTGAGTGTGGAGACATCAAGGTTACGATAGTGAAAATAAGATTCTAGGGTTGGCATTAAACGATAAAGAAAGCGTCTGTCTTGGCAAATACTATTGCCACAAATAGGTGAGCAATTAGCAGGAACCCATTGTTTAAAGAACTCTAGGGTTATAGCTTCAGCTTCAGCTGTTGATATGTTGCTGTCTTGTACGCGTTTTATTAGTCCGGAGCGTCCATGCTGTGTTGTATTCCACTCATCCATAGTGTCTAATATTTCATTAGGTTGATGAATTGCAATAACAGGACCTTCAGCTAGAAGATTGAGTTCACTGTCTGTAATTAATGAAGCGATTTCAATGATAGCATCCTTGTCAGGGTTTAGCCCTGTCATTTCAAGATCAATCCATATTAGATTGTTTGGGTTTTGCATAAAAACTCTCTTAATAATAACTATGCGCTTAAAATAAATCTGAATTAGTCTCGGTATTTTGCGCTGTCTGGTATTTTTTTGCAAAAAAAACGACTAAATAGTCTATTTTATTTAATTGTTATGAGAGTTGAATCAATTGGTTTCTACCTTGGTCTCATATTTTTAAAATATCATGCTTAAATGAAATAGGATGAATAAACTGTTTTGTAATAATGTAAGACAATAACAAAATTAATAGTGAAGACTTTTTTATTATGGAATAATAGTACTTAATATACAGTATTGATGAGAAAAATATATGGCTAAGCGCCGTCTTACTAAGCAGCAGCAGTGGCGTATTGAAAAAATCCAGCAAGAACGAACCGCTCGTGCAAATCAGCGGGATGTAAAACTTCAAGATGACTTGTCAGGTGGTGAGTTTGGTGAGGAGCAGTTAGGGTTAATAACGGCGCATTTTGGCATTCAGGCAGAGGTAGAGAACAATCGAGGTGATAGATACCGTTGTTACCTAAGAGCTAATTTACCCTCAATTGTAACAGGGGATAAAGTGGTCTGGCGCGCAGGTAACCAGCAAAATGGTATTATTACAGCGTTACAACCGAGAGCAACAGAGCTATGCCGAACAGATAGTTTTGGGCGTATCAAAATAATAGCGGCTAATGTGAATTTATTGGTCATTGTGTTTGCACCAGTGCCTACGCCTTATGCAAATTTAATTGATCGTTATTTAATTGCTGCACAGTATTCAGGAATAAAACCATTACTATTATTAAATAAAGTAGATTTAGTCAATCAAGAAAATGAGCAAGAAATTGCGGAGTTGTTGGATGTTTATCGAGAATTAAATTATCAGGTACTCGAAGTTTCGACTGTGATGCCTGAGACAATAGGTCAATTACAAAAGGTGCTCCATGATTGTACCACGGTATTTGTCGGACAGTCAGGGGTGGGTAAATCATCGCTGATTAATACTTTATTGCCTGATGCTGATTTACGAGTAGGTTCATTGTCAGAAGCAACCAATAAAGGGGCTCATACGACAACTACTGCAAAGCTATTTCATTTGCCATCTGGCGGGGATCTTATTGACTCCCCTGGAATCAGAGATTTTTCATTAACGCATACTAATAAAGAAATTATTGAGCAGGGTTTTATAGAGTTCGAACCTTTTTTGGGGCATTGTAAGTTTCGTAATTGTACCCATCAACATGAGCCGGGTTGTGCACTGTTAAAGGCGATTGAGGATGGCAAGATTAGTTTAAAGAGAATGAATAGTTATCGACATATTCTAGAAAGCTTAATGATTGATGACTAGTACATGACTTATGATAGATAATAGAGATAAAAAGACAATGAATGAGCATGCATTAATGATTGATGTAACAGTAGAAAATTTTAATCAAGTAGTTGTTGAGGGCTCGTCGAATAAACCAGTTCTTATCGATTTTTGGGCTGATTGGTGTGAGCCTTGTAAAACATTAACTCCTTTATTGGAAGAAATTGTCGCGAGCTATCAAGGGGAGTTGATACTTGCTAAAATAAATTGCGATGAGCAGCAACAAATAGTGGCGCAGTTTGGTGTGCGTAGTTTGCCAACAGTCGTTCTTTTTAAAGACGGGCAACCTGTTGATGGTTTTACAGGGGCTAGTACGGAGTCGGCAATACGAAAGATGTTGGAAAAACATGTGCAGATGCCAGAGACACAGGGCGGTGAGCTAGAGCAGGCAAAAGCATTGTACGATGCAAATAAGATTGGGCAAGCAAAGCAAATATTGCAGGATTTGCTTGAGGTCGATAATAAAGACATGACGGCTCTAATCTTATATGCTCGTTGTTTAGCTGATATGGGGGAGCTCGGTGAAGCTGAAGCGGTCCTAAAATCAGTCAATGAAGAGAATCATAAAAAAGAGTTGGCTGTTGCTAATGCCCAGTTAGCTTTTTTAAGAGAGGCGGAGACTTTTCCAGAAACTGACATTGCTGTTTTAGAAAAAAAATACCAAGAACAGCCTAGTAATGATGAGTTAACTTATCAGTTGGCTATTAATTGTGTATTGCAAAAACAATATGAGCAGGCTATGGAGCTATTGTTTTTATTATTTATACGTAATAGAAACTATCAAGAAGGAACACCAAGAAAAGCATTAATTCAACTTTTTGAGTTATTGGGTGCAGACGATCCTAAAGTGATTAACTATCGCAGAAAACTATATCAAGCACTTTATTAATTAATTTGTTGTTTAAGATCAACAGTCAGGCCATTTTATTATTTTAGCTGTCAGGAAGATGAACAAATATTTTGTAATAAATGCATTCATTTTTTTAGACATTATAATCTAGATACTAACTTTGGCCCTTATTCTTGTTGTTTAGATTTTTAAAGGGTTAATCTAATACTCAAACCTAATAAAAATCGATCGGAGTATCTATGAAAAAATCTATTCTTGCTACCTCTTTGCTTGCTATTACTTTAGCAGCGCCTATGGTTCATGCTCATAAAGCTGGTGATGTTATTATTCGTGCAGGTGCAGTGACTGTTAGTCCTCATGAACATAGCAGTAGTATCAAAGGCGATCGTGGTGCAGCCGCTGGTGCAAATCTTGGTGGGAAAGCTACGCTTGATAGCGATACTCAGTTAGGATTAAACTTTGCATACATGTTTACTGATCATCTTGGTGTAGAGTTACTGGGCGCAACTCCTTTTACTCACAATGTAAGAGTTAAAGGTACAAGTGTACCAGCCGCAAATGGAAAATTAGGTAAAGTATCACACTTACCACCTACGTTAAGTTTGGTTTACTATCCAGCTGAACCTACACAAGCTTTTCAACCTTATGTAGGTGTGGGTGTTAACTATACTTGGTTCTTTAATGAAAAACTAAGTAATTCTGCAAAAGATGGTGGAGCACAGTTCCAAAATTTCCGTGTTAGAAACACTTGGGGATGGGCTGCGCAACTTGGTGCAGATTATATGATCACTGATAAATTAATGTTAAATGCTCAAGTTCGTTATATCAACATTGATACGCGTGCGACTGTTTATTCTCAAGCTCTTGCAACACGTGTTAAAGTAGATTTAGATGTTAATCCATGGGTATACATGGTGGGTATTGGTTACAAATTCAGTCTGTAATTTGATTGATTATAAAAAGGCACCTAAGGGTGCCTTTTTTATTACTAAATTATCAGCTAGCAGTTGACTTAATTTGGTTGTTTTATGTATTGTAACCTTTTTATGATTATAAATACGAATAGGCAGGCGCTATAATTAACAAGTAGAAGCTTCCAGTTACGTATTTATTAATAAGTCGATGGAGTTAATTATATGCGTATTATTTT
>CAYNAM010000042.1:0-18883 GCA_964395065.1 uncultured Ventosimonas sp. | reverse complement strand
AGTTGGCTGAGTAGTCGTTATGGTTGAAGATGACGGAACCTTGGCCTGCTCCAAAGTCAATTTGAGCAGCATTGAGGATGCCTACTTTTCCTTCATCTCCTTTAAGGATTAGTGAGCCTTTACTGTCTGTGGAGTCGGTTAGGTGTAAAACCCCTGTTCCTGTTATGATATTGGTATAGTTTTCATCGTGTAAGCCACCATTCCAGTGACCAATATTAACCTCAGCGCCATCATCAATGGTTAAGGTCCCTGTTCCGCCCTGAGAACCAAGGGTTAATTCGCCCACTCCAACGTCATTAATGCTGTTACTCCAGGCGATGTTATTCTTGTTGCCTAGAACATCAAAGTGACTATTTTCTCCCGAAATCAGTACATGGCCTTCACCACCATTTTGACCAATAACTGTTTCATTGAAGGATCTTAATAGCCCTCCGTCAGTAACATTAATATAGCCTTTACTATTAGCCTCTTTACCAACGACTAAACCACCATAGAAATAGGCACGGCTAGAGTAGGTAATTGGATTACCTATGTAATCAGTTCCTGTATTTTGCCCTGATATATTTAAAAGCCCTGTACCGCCATCTCGGCCTATGATTCCTCTTCCATCCATAGTTGGAGGAATTCCAGAGGGATAAGCTACGCCAAGTTTCCCTCCTCCTAAAATATTAATTTCTCCAGTACTGTTAGTTCCACTACCTAGAACTAAAACAGTCTCAGTGCTATTGTAATCCTTTAGGTTACTTGCAACACTGGCATCTATACCATCTATATTTAACGTGCCAGAACCACCATTGATACCAATATTAATAATTGCAGTACCGAAGGAGGCGGAGGAGGGGGTATAGCTAGGGACATATCCATTGCCTAAAAATGTAACTGTTCCTTTACTTTGTTGTCCATCACCTATAGTGGTTGTAGAGCTAGCGTAGCCTACCATCGAGTTGCTAGGTAATGCACGTTTATCAAAAGTAAAGTTTCCTGTTCCTCCATCTTTTCCAACAACTAGAGCAGAGCTCATGTCTGTTGAGAAATATGAGTTGCTATCAACGGTTATATTTAATGATCCCGTTTTACCTTGTGCATTACCAATGATTAGTTGGTTATTACCTGGCCCCAGTCCTTGTGATAGTCCAGGGAAAATGAGATCTGCTGTAAGGTTGGCTTCGCCTTGGTCGATAATAATATTTTCAACAGAAAGGTCAGGAACTTCTCCAATGCTCCAGTTACTATCATCCCTGTAGTTTCCGTTACTTCCTATCCAATGGGCATCGGCTAAAGAGTGAGTTGAAATTAAAGAAAGTATTGCAACACTTAGCGGTTTCAAAATAAATATAGACTTTTTCATCATGGCGATTAAGTAAAATTATTTTTTATGACTAAAGTTGTAATTGATTCTCTTTGATTTAATAAAAAATTACAAGTGTTTAGGCATTTTTCTCTAATAATTTTGCTATTTGATGAACATTATCTAAATTTAATAGATCTTCAATAGGGATGGGATTTTTTGTGTATTTTTCTATCGTTGCAATGAGTATTGCGAACTCTACACTATCTATATCTTTTAGATCATTTATTGTGTGAGTAGATTTTATATCACTTTCTGGGATATTTAATGATTTAGCTAAAATAGACTTTGCTAACTGCTCGTAATTCATGTTATTTGCTCTGGCTTTCTTTGGCTTTGCTGTATAATTCAATAAATCTGTCGCGTACGATTTTACCTGACGGATTCAGTGGTAGTTCATTTACAAAAATAACGTCGGCAGATAGATTAAACTGCTGAGTAATTTGAGATTTTAGCTGTTTTTCGATATTTTGAACCGTTGATAATTCATAATGTTGTACCATGACAACTAGCTTTTCTTCTTGCTCAACCTCAATGCTAGAAACAATTATATTATCGGCAGTTAATGTCTTATTGTTATTAGCGATGAATGCTTTAATATCATCAGCCCAAATATTACGGCCACGGATGAGGATGACATCTTTTTGACGACCTAAAATAAATAAATTATCTTCGTGTAAATACCCAATATCTCCTGTGTTTACGAAGCCATTATCAGAGTCTAGCTTGCCAATTAAGGTATCTGTTTTTGCATTGTTTTTAAAGCTGATGCTGCCTACTAAGCGGCCTGAAGTAGGGTTGGCATTATTAATTGTTAATTGATATCCCGGCAATGGGCGACCACAAGAAACCAGTTCTTTATTTTCAAAATGATCTGTTACTACTGGCTCACCTGCTCTTTTAGCGGAAATGGCTAAAATGGCTTCAGTCATGCCATAACTTGGAAGAAAACAATCAAATTTAAAACCATGGGGTGAGTATAGGTGATGGAATTTCTGCATGATCTCTAGATGAATAGCATCTCCGCCTATACCTGCTACTCTGAGCGTAGATAAATCTAAGTCATTAGCTAATTCATTTGTAAAAGCTTTAATAGCGAGTTGATAAGCAAACATTGGTGCATAGGTTATTGCTGTTTTATTACGTGACATTAACCTCAACCACAAGGATGGTTGTCCTATAAAGGTAAAGGGGGAAAAACAATCCACAGAACGTTGACCATTGACAGAGGCAATAATAAAACCGATTAATCCCATATTGTGATAAAATGGTAACCAAGATAGTGAGCGGTCTTCAGCTCTAAGCTTCATAATTTCCTCAAGCACAATGCGGGCATGTTCACAAACATCATGATCATAAATCCTAATTCCCTTTGGTTTTGAAGTTGAACCAGATGAAAACTGCATAAAAGCAATTTTATTTTCTTTGATGGGGGAGAACTGTGTAGAATCAGTGAGTAATTTTGCGCTTTGGGCTTCTTGGCTCAGTTGTTCGAAACTAATAAGCTGTAGCGTATCAGTTTTGTTGATAAAAAAAGCATTGATTAAGCCTGTTGAAGCAATTAAGAATTTGGCCTCGGTAAGTCCTGCCATATATAGTGTTTTAGTTGCAAAAGTTTCACGCTCAGCGACAGATGCAAACATAGGACATGGGCAAATAATAATACCAAGATGCTGGCAAGCATAAAAAAGAACAAGAAACTCTGCTCGTGTTTCTGCAATAACGGGTAAATGATCACCTCGCTTTAATCCTAGTGTTAATAGGCAGTGAGCGACCCGTAAGGATTGATCTAATAAGTCAGCGTAAGATAGAACCTGTTCTAATTGTGCCTGTGCATTATAAAAATTGAAGCCTGTATTACCTTTTGCAGCGTATTCTAGTGCATTGGTTAGATTGAGAAATCCATTTGTCTTGAAGGGTAACACAGTATTTGTGGTAGGTGTTAACGTTAATGTGGTCATATTACCCCTCATTTAAACGATGAAAAAATAATGACATCTAAGCGTTCGCCATTCGTGCCAAGGCATTCTTTTTTTAATTCAGCTTCTAATGTAAACCTTGGGTTTTTGATAAAGCTAAATAGCATGGGGACATTTTTTCTTAAGACACGAGCAACTATTTTTTCTGCACCACGGTATAAATAAAAATAATCTAAGAGAGCATCAATTGTGGCCCAAAATACTTTTTTACCTGAGTAGTTTGTTTCTCCGATCCCTGCGGCTGAAATACTTCCGACACGATGTTTTAAATTGATATCCAAGGTATAAAACCCGATCAGAAGATTGTTAGATTTATCAAAAATTCCAATAAAATAATTTGTTAGGTTATTAAAGTTACGTATGAACTGGCGTAAACTTTCAAGTGAAAATTGTACTCCATGCAAGTTTAATCCAGCCATCATGTGCTCACTGTTTAACCAAGTTAGAAAACGCTCATTGACATCTTGTTCTGTGAGTGTTCGTAAAATAAAATTTTGCGTTTCTATATAAATGGGCGAAGGTTTTAACGAGTTCATAATAACCTGATTGTCTCTAATAATCGTTTAATTATACCATCAATTAGGCAACATCTTATTAAGAAAATGTATAAAGAAACGATATATTAGAGTGTTTAATGGTTATAATAAACTGGCTAAATTGCTTTTCTAAGAGTAAAATGCCCAACTTTTTGGAAAAGAGCTTGTATATGATTTTGGTTGTTGTGCTTGCTATAAGTCTTATTTTGCTTATTGGCATTTCTTTGTTTTCTTTCAATGAAAGGTATAAAACCCCTCTTGTATTATTTTTTTCAGCTACATTCTTTTTATCAATGATTGGCTGTGTGGTTTTAAATTATGCTGACTGTGCAAATGGTAGTGTTGCTGCGTGTGAAGCTTTTAATAATATAATAATAAATTAACTTAATCATCTTATATTTAATGTGGTACTAAGCAACGACTAGAGCATTTGTTCCTATACTTGAGCAGTAGAGTCATAGCTTTTTTGCCATAAGGTGTTACTTAAATTCCATAGGCTTTCATTTTTATTTCAGTCTTTCGTTTTAGGGCTGCACCTTGTAAACACAATAAGTAATGTTTGTCATTACCTGCACGCTTAATTACTTTTTTAATATAACTAATACCAATGGTTGTTAATGATCTTGCTGTGCCTATTGGGCCTGAAGGAGTCGGTACTTTTTCTACAGATGATGAGCAGCTCCCTGAGCTTTCAATAACTTTAAATACTAAAAAAGTAACCTCATCATTAATGGGCCAATTTCTGCCCTCACCAGGGTACCAAGTGGATAAAATAGTTTTTACATGCTCCTCGGTATATAAATCAACAAGATGTTCTGCCATATGATTAATCCTTTATAAGCATTTGAATAGTTTGTGTATGCGTGTAGCCTATAAAACTTATAAGATAAAAATGGTCCGATTCTTTGTCATTTTTAGGAATAATAAATACGGTCATCCTATCTTGTTCATCTAGTGTTTTTTCATCATTGATGATTAATACTAGGTAATTTTTTTTGGGTATTTCAACTATTTGATTTCTACAGTCAATATTCCATTTTTCTTTTAATTGTTTTGGAATATTTTGCCCAAAACGTTCATTGATTTTTTGAAAGCCAATAGATTTTTTATTTTTGAAAATAAGAATAGGATCACCAGAAATAATAGTACTTTCTGGTACAGCAGTATAAATATTTAGGTCAGGTGATAGTCTATTTTTAAATGTATATTGAGTTGACAGTTTAAATTTATTTAATGAAATAGAAGTGACATTACATTGCTCATTAGCATATGCCATAGTGGGTAGAAAGAATAGAACAACAAGCGTGTTCAGAAATCGTTTCATAGAGAAATATCCATAATGTCTTTAAAGAATATCATAGTGAAATTACAATGTTGCGCCATCAGACAAATGGCCAATTATAACAAGACAAACCCTTTTTAAATATTTTTATAAGTGCTAAACAGGGGAGGGGCTAGCTCAAGAGAGGAGTTATATTAAATTATATTGTTAAATTGAACAGGTGATAAATAATTTAAATGGGAATGTGTTACGTATTGTGAAAAAGGCAGAGGGGTGCTTTCGAGCTGAGCCTAGTGACTTGAAATTTATCTATAAGTCCATAGCAAAGAAAGAATCAAAAAAGCAGGTTACTTATACACATTTAGCATAAGTGCCATTATTAGCTAAAAAGTTCGCCTAATGAATTGTTTACTCTAATGCTATTAAAGAATGGGGATGGTGCTCCGTAAATGTCAAATAATGTTTAATAGTGCTAAAAAAGGGAAAATATGAAACGATTAAGCTTTTTGTTTATTTTATTTTTATTGTTTATAGCTTGCGATGATAAAGTACCGCAAGGCTGTAAAGCAGCATTTAAGCCAGCAGATATTGCAAATCAAGGATTAGAGATAAAGGTCTACGCTTGATTTCTGAACGCTTCATAGGAGGTAACTCATGGTTATCTTGTACATTTTAAAATTATGTTTTGTACAGTGTACAAAATAGTGTACAAAAAAACAATGCAAGTACATTCTAAAGCTTGCTAATGCATGCTAATGTTTTCTATTGTAAGTGCTGATTTTGAAGGGTTTTGATATGATGCTTGCTAAAGCTTGCGAATTAAAATGGCGGTGAGAGAGGGATTCGAACCCTCGATACGATTTCTCGTATACACGCTTTCCAGGCGTGCTCCTTCAACCGCTCGGACATCTCACCACACAAGAAAGCTAATAATTATTTAATTAGCTTTAAGGGGCGGATAATTTAACGGAATAATGCTAGAAAATCAAAGATTTTTTTTATTATTGGTAAATTATCTTTAAGAGGAAGTTATTAAGCTTCCTCTTTTTATTGAAATAATTCGTCCAGTAGGTTGTTCATCACTTGGAATGAACGTTTTGAAACTATTTTGTTGTATTGTTTGAATCCTGGTTCATTGGCTTTAGTGTCTGTGAAGCCATGTACGGCTTGTCCGTAGTTTATGAATTGCCAGTCAATATGAGATGCTGATTTCATTTCATGGAAGAAGTCGCTGATTTGGGATTCTGGAATTGTTGGATCATCAGCACCATTCATGACGAGGATTGCTGCTTTAATCTGTTGTGCGTCTTTTGGGTTAGGTGTGTCTAAATTTCCATGGAATGAAATAGCCGCTTTTATATTAGCACCTGATCGTGCGAGTTCTAGGCTGCAACCACCACCAAAACAAAAGCCAAAAGCTGCTGTTTTTTGTGGGTTAACCACAGGTTGTTGAACTAGAACCTCGAGTGCTTTAGCCATACGTTTGCGCATTTCTTGACGATCATTTTTTATGGGATTCATCGCATCAGCAGCTTCTTGGTTGTTTTGGGGGCGGATTGTTTTTCCATAAAGGTCTGCAATAAAGACAATATAACCTTTTGCAGCCTGTTGTTTTGCAATTTCAATGGCTTCTTCTGTTATGCCTAGCCAGTTAGGAGTCATTAATAAACCTGGCAGTTTTCCATTATGGTTTGTTGGGGTTATTAAAACGCCTTCAAAGGTTTGGTTATCATGTTGGTAGCTTATATTTGTTTGGTTAATCATGATGGGGTACTCATAAGACAGTGGATATAAAAAAGGCTCTTTAGTAGAGCCTTATTGTAATGGGATTAGTTAGTTAATTCGATCAGTAATTTGTTTAAGCGTTTTACATAGCTAGCAGGATCTTTTAGGGTGTTTCCTGCGGCTAAGGCCGCTTGATCGAAGAGTAGATGGGATAAATCGTTGAAACGATTGTCATCGGCTTCTTTATCAAGTTTTTCAATCAACGGATGTTCTGGATTAATTTCAAAAATGGGCTTTGATTCAGGAATACTTTGGCCTGTGGCTTCAAGGATTTGACGCATTTGTAAACCAAGATCTTGATCGCCAATGGCAAGAATAGCAGGGGATTCAGTCAAGCGGTGTGATATTCTCACTTCGCTCACTTGATTATCAAGCGCTTTTTTAATGCGCTCTACAAGCCCTTCTTTGTCTTTGGCTAACTTTTCTTGCTCTTGCTTATCTTGTTCACTATCCAATTTGCCTAAATCCAAATCACCACGAGCAATATCGGTTAATTTTTTGCCTTCAAATTCTGGTAAGTAGTTCATTAACCATTCGTCTATACGATCAGTTAATAGTAATACTTCGATCCCTTTCTTGCGGAATATTTCTAGATGTGGGCTATTTTGAATTTGCTCGTAACTTTCGCCTGTTAGATAATAAATGTTATCTTGATCAGGTTTAGCACGTGATAAGTAGTCAGCCAATGAAACAGCTTGTTCTTTACTATTTTCATGGGTTGATGTGAAGCGTAATAATCCTGCAATTTTTTCACGGTTAGCATAGTCTTCGGCAGGGCCTTCTTTAAGAACTTGTCCAAAAGCTTTCCAGAATGTTTTGTATTTTTCTGGTTCGTTTTTAGCTAGTTTTTCTAGCATATCTAGCACGCGTTTGGTGAGTGCTGATTTCATGCTGTCGATGATAGGATCTTTTTGTAAAATCTCACGAGATACGTTTAGAGAAAGGTCATTAGAGTCTACAATACCTTTAACAAAGCGTAGGTAGAGCGGTAAAAATTCATCAGCTTGATCCATGATGAATACGCGATTGACATAGAGTTTTAGTCCATGGTTCATATCACGTTGGTATAAGTCAAAAGGCGCACGTGATGGAATGTAAAGTAAAGAGGTATACTCAAGCTTTCCTTCAACTTTATTATGACTCCAGGCTAATGGATTTTCAAAGTCATGGCTGATGTGTTTGTAAAATTCTTGGTAGTCTTCATCTGTTACTTCAGTACGAGGGCGTGTCCATAGAGCGCTAGCGCTATTGACGACTTCCCATTCAATTTCTTTAGATTGATCTTCGTTGTCTTCTGCTTCTGTTTGTTGCTTAGGTAGTTCAACGGGCAAGTCAATATGATCTGAGTATTTTTTGATGATGTTACGTAGACGCCAACCATCTGCAAACTCAAGATCATCTGCTTTTAGATGCAATACAATGCGTGTGCCGCGCTCTTCTTTGGTGATATTTTCAATATCAAATTGCCCTTCGCCTTTTGATGACCAAAGCACGCCTTGATCAGTAGGTAAACCCGCACGACGACTATAAACATCAACTTGATCGGCAACGATGAAGGCACTGTAGAAGCCTACACCAAATTGACCAATGAGTTTGGAGTCTTTCTTTTGGTCGCCAGAAAGGTTTTTAATAAATTCAGCAGTACCTGATTTAGCAATGGTTCCTAAGTTAGAAATGATATCCTCACGGCTCATGCCAATACCATTATCATCGATGGTGATGGTTTTTGCTTCTTTATCGAAATTGATACGGATACGTAAATTAGCGTCATTTTCTAATAGCTCAGGTTTTGCGATGGCCTCAAAACGTAATTTGTCGGTTGCATCAGAAGCATTAGAAATGAGTTCACGTAAAAAAATCTCTTTATTGGAGTAAAGGGAATGAATCATCAAGTTTAAGAGTTGCTTGACTTCTGTCTGAAAACCTAATGTTTCTTTTTGTGCTTCTACACTCATCTAAAATCTCCAGTGTGATTAATTTAAATTATAAATTATGTACACAAAATGGGGGTTAGATGATATTTTTCAAGTAGTAATATCGGATTATTTAGGTAATCAAATGAGAGTTACCTAAATAATAATGCTATTGAATGTTAGAAATATCTGTGGCACAGATACGTAATCTATAGCCATCAGGATCCAGTGCCACAAATGTGTAGCCGAACTCAAGAAGAGTTGGTTCTAATAATATTGGAATATTAAGTGTTCTCCATTGCTTATAAAGTTCGTTAACTTCTTCTCGTGTGACATCACCCATACAAATTTCTAGTCCTCCAAGGTGGTCACTCGCTTCTGGTGTAATAGCCCCTTTTGTTTGCAATCCTAAGATAAAGTTGTTATCAAGTGAGAAAACAGAAAAGTCTTCAAAGGTTTCAAGCGGTTTTTGTTGCAAAATTTGCTGATAAAACTGGGTGCTTAGCGTTATATCTTGTACGTAAAGTATAAGGCTATTCGGTTTAAATAAACTCATTATTGTGACCCTCACTCATGGCTAGCATAAACGCGTAATCTATTCTTGTTGTTGTCTAATGCAGTAAATGTATAACCAAAATCAAGTGTCTGCGGTTTTTGTACAATGGTAAGTTTTTGCTGCCAGTTGGTAAAGCATTGATTGACCGCTTGGTTAGTTGGAAGCTGAAAGACAAGTTCTAAGGCTCGGTTGCTTCCTGTTGCCTCTGGTTTGACCTCTTTAATATCCCAAAAAGCAAGGGTATAACCTGATTCTAATTGAAATGAAGCATAGCTAGGGTGCAACTCTTTAGGGGAGTAATCAAGTAGGTCTGTATAGAGAGAAACTGTTTGCTGAATATTTTCAACGTATAAAATAATTTGATTTAATGGCATGATAAAACTCCTTTTGGTTTTTATAAAGTGTAAGGAGTATTTTACTTAGTCAGTATGTCAGTTTTTGACAGCAGGATTAAAAAAGGGGTTTTGGTATTTTTTGAAAGTGATGCCAAGCCTCTAATAATTCCTTTTGTTTTCTCGGGAACGTTTCACTTTATAATGTCAGATTTTTTATACGATCAATACGAAAATGGCGAAAAGCTTCGCGTAGCTCACACCAACCACAAATCACCAACGTGTGATGGAAAAAACCAATGGCAAAAGGCCAGATTATCCGCGTAGAGGCTTTTTGGTGCATATCACTATATTCGATGATTATTTTCAAGTTTTGGTTAATGGCTTTTCGTATGGAGATGACTTCTTGATCATAAGATTCTATCAATTTTGGATAGCCGATTAATAACGAAGAGTTTAGTGTTTCCTGCTGGTGTTTGGGTAAAATTGCGCATAGCTTAGCAATGGCTTGTTGCGCTGCTTCAGTCAGTTGACTATCTGTTTGGTTAACGACCCATCGACATCCAATTAATAAAGCTTCTATTTCTTCCGTTTTGAACATAAGGGGCGGAAGAGTAAAGCCAGGTTGTAGTAAATAACCACTCCCTGCTTCTCCTCTAATCATTGCTCCTTGTTGTTGTAACGTGGCAATATCTCGATAAAGTGTCCGCAAGCTAATGCCTAATTGCGAAGCTAATATCTTCCCTGTGACAGGTCTGCGATATTTATACAGTATTTGTAGAAGTTCTAATAAACGTTCTGAGCGAGTCATAGTAGTAGTTAACTAAATAGCAAGTAAGAGACTATAAGTTATACGACTCAAGGCAAAATTAGAAGAATAATCTTTTTTTCTGTAAGATAGTCATTATTTAAACATAAGTATATAAAGGTTATTGCAAGTATGATGGGTAATAGTAATACCACAATACAAACTATGGTTTCATTACTTTCTAATTATCAGCAGCTAGTGGTGAAACAACTCAATAAACATGAAATGGTTGGCGAATATTTAACAGATGATGTTGATGTTAATGTTCGGTTATTGTGCCAAATGCGGACAATCATTTTTCTTCTTAAAACGGCCCATCTTTTTAAGGACGTTAAGCATGTTGATCTGGCAGAAGCACTTTATGCTATATCTGAGGAGCATTTCTTCAAAGATGGCGTATGGTTGCAACAGAAAGATATGGATCAAGAAGCGAATTTATACAGTTATGCCTTTGTCATTTTAGCGCAAAGCTATTTATATAAAATAACGAAAAATCCTTTGTATGCGATGGCATTAGCTGAAACTTATAACCTGATAGAACCACGCTTTACCGTGAGTTATCTTTTTAAGCCATTATCTGCTCATGCATGTTTAGAGCAAAATTCAGCAATGCATTTATTCGAAGCATTAACCTTTGCTTATTATCAAGCTGAAGCGATTTACATGAAAGGAGCTATTAAGCAGTTAGAGGAGTTGCTAGCTTCTAATTTTTGGCAAAAAGATAAAAATGTGTTGGCTGAAAAAGTAACATTGCAAAATGCAGTCGTGAGTTATGAGGCGGGGCATTGGTTCGAGTGGGTTTCTTTATTATGGCGGGTAGAGCAGGCAAAAGGTAAGGCATTTATAAATAAAGATATTCTCTATTCTTCAGCCATTAAATATGCGACTTTAACGGATACAGAACTAGTATTAAATGAAATGGATAGCGTATTTCAACCATTAGACCTTGAGCAAATACGCATTTGGCCAAGTTTGGAGTATTTGAGAGCTAAAACATTAATGGAGCATCGTTTACCTATTGTTGCACTTGACCACTTTATGGCTGCGTTTTTTGACAATAAAGGCCTGCCTAAAGAATATTTATCAGATCAACCTGTGGAAAAAGTTAAATCGACTACAGGATATCATATAGCGGAAAGCTTTGTGGATATGTTGAGTATTGGATGTGTTGATTATTAATACACTACGTTAAAGGGAGTGTATTAATAAAGAGAAGATCATCTTCTAGTTAATGAATAAATGTATTCATCACACGTTTTGATTTTTTTATATAAGCGCTCCATATAATGGCAGCGAAAACGGACTGGATGATAGATTTTATAGTGTCTTGATCAAAAATATTGATATTAAGTACAGTACCTGCGATGGTTGCGTCAAGTATGATCACAACAGGTGTTATAACTAATAATAGAATAAAGCTCTTTTTAAACAATCTTTTTTTGGTAAAAAATAAAAAACCGATATATAGCCATGCTAAAATGAGTAGTATATTAACGCCTAGCTCTAAAATAGCGATGCTTTTAAAGTAGGGAATGTAGTATTCACTCATAGGATTAGTTAAGGGCTCCCATAAATTTTCTTCTATCAGTGTTATGTAAAAATTCTGGAATGATTCGATAGCAATCCGTATGGGAGAAGCAATGACAATAAAGGCAACAAGTAACAGCCAGCCTTTTATTCCAGCAGGAGAGGGCTGTAATGCTTTCTCCATTGCTTCTATATTTGGGAGAATAGATGATGTAGAGTTTTTTTCTTGCATTTTTCTTCCTAAAAAATAATTAATGTATAATATTATATTACAGTTTTGTATTAGGAATACATAATGAGTCTTGAGAAATTTCGCCAACAACTAAATAGCCCAGAACATAAATTTGCTGCTACTTTAGCTTTTATTAATCAATATTATAGTTTTCAACCAACAGCATTTAATAATGGTGGTGTGGAAAATGAAGAAGGACAGAACGAAGGCTCTTGCAAAGTTTTAGCATTGGCTATACTGGAAGGTTTGAGTGATAAGGAGGCATTATTAGCCTTTGCTGAGCATTATAGATCCGTATTGATGACACCTGATGGAACGGATCATCAAAATATCCGATCGTTACAAAAAAATGGCTTGTCGACTGTATCATTTGTTAAATTTCCACTAGCTAAGCTGAATGGATGATAAAAAAACTGCTATTTTGTACTTTTTGACTGGAAAAATAATAGTTTTTTAGTTAGAATTCCGCGATTAAATTATGATCTTATTTATTTTTATAGTTGAGGTTTGCTTGCATGTCTAAAGAAGACAGCTTTGAAGTTGAAGGAACCATTCTTGATACCCTTCCTAATACGATGTTTCGCGTTGAGCTAGAAAATGGTCATGTCGTTACCGCGCATATCTCTGGTAAAATGCGCAAAAATTATATTCGTATTTTGACGGGCGATAAAGTTCGCGTAGAGCTAACGCCTTATGACCTTACTAAAGGTCGTATTACTTACAGAGCGCGCTAGTTTTTGATGGTGTTGTATTTGAAGTTTTAATTATAGAGCTTTTATTCTAAATATTGTTTATAAAAGCTCATGATTTTAAGTTTAAGTGTGCTTTAAAGGAATAAAGCAAATAGATAGCTCGTATTAGTTCAATTATAAATACAGATATATTGGTTATTTAAATTAAAGTTTCTTGTTCATTTCTATAAACTCTAGTATAATCCGCGTCCCTTACTTCTATGAAAGTAAGAAAACAGAAAATTAACTCCTTGCTTGATTGCTTGCTGATTACAAGTAACAGGCTAATAACCCGTAAGGAGCGTTTATGCGTCATTACGAAATCGTATTTTTAGTTCACCCAGACCAAAGCGAACAAGTTCCAGGTATGGTTGAGCGTTACAAAAAAATTATTGAAGAAGATGGTGGAAAAATTCATCGCCATGAAGACTGGGGTCGTCGTCAATTAGCGTATTCCATTAATAATGTTCATAAAGCACACTACATATTATTAAATATTGAGTGTGGCGATAAAGCATTGGCTGAAATTGAAGATAATTTCCGTTACAACGATGCTGTTATTCGTAACTTGATCATTCGTCGTGATGAAGCGATTACTGAACAATCTGATATTGTTAAAGCTGAAGAAAATCGTAACTCACGTGATCGTCGTCGCGAAGATATCAATCTTGAAGATCATGATGATAGTGATGAAGATGATGACATGTTAGACGATGCTGATGCATCAGACGAAGATTAATTCCCAGATTAAATGAGGATCCACTATTATGGCACGTTTTTTCCGTCGTCGTAAATTCTGCCGCTTCACTGCTGAAGGCGTGCGAGAAATCGATTATAAAGATTTAAATACACTAAAAGCCTATATTACAGAAACAGGTAAAATTGTTCCTAGCCGTATCACGGGAACAAAAGCTAAATATCAACGCCAATTAGCAACAGCTATCAAGCGTGCACGTTACTTAGCTTTGTTGCCTTATACTGATGGCCATGATCGTTAATAAGTAACTTTAACGTTAGTATTAACTAATACTGAAAGTTATATTAAGGATTAAACCTTAATTAAAACTTCAAAGATTGAAATGATGAGGTAAGACTTAAATGGAAGTCATCCTATTAGATAAAGTTGAAAATCTTGGTAACTTAGGTGACAAGGTTAGTGTTAAATCTGGTTTTGGCCGTAACTACTTACTTCCACAAGGTAAGGCAACAATGGCTACTCCAGAAAATATTAAAGTATTTGAAGCGCGTCGTGCTGAATTAGAAAAAGCTGCTGCTGATAGATTAGCCGCTGCCCAATCTCGCGCTGCCAAATTAAATGAGCTAGAAATCTCTATTACTGCTAATGCCGGAGATGAAGGTAAATTGTTTGGTTCTATCGGTACTCACGATATTGCTGAAGTCTTGACCAATAATGCTGGCATTGAAGTTCATAAGAGTGAAATTCGTATGCCTAATGGCACTATTCGTCATGTTGGTGAATACAACATTGATTTACATTTACATTCAGACGTAAATGCTACGATTAAATTAATTGTTGTAGCAGGTTAATTTATACTACTTATTTAAAGTCAGTATAAAATATAATAGGCACGTTATCGCATCTGCGTTAACGTGCTTTTTTATTTTAAAAGATTTCGATGTAGGTAAGTATGGCAAATATTACGTCCCCACAAAATGATCTAGAAACAGCTGCTTTAAAAGTTCCCCCCCATTCGATTGAAGCAGAACAGGCTGTGTTGGGTGGTATTATGTTGGACAACAACACATGGGAACGTGTGGACTATGTTGTATCGGTTAATGATTTTTATCGCCATGATCATCGTCTTATTTTTAGAGCAATCAATAAACTCTCCGAAAGAAATCAGCCGTTTGATGTGGTGACCCTCTCCGAGCAGCTAGATAAGGAAGGAGTTCTCGAACAAGTAGGGGGCTTGACCTATTTGGCAGAGTTGGCTCGTAATATTCCATCCGTGGCTAATATTAGAGCCTATGCTCAAATCATTAGAGAAAGGGCGACACTTAGACAGCTTATTAGTGCTAGTAATGATATTGCAGATAGCGCCTATATGCCAAAGGGGCGTACGGGAGATGAAATACTCGATGAGGCGGAGCGGATGATCTTCCAAATTGCAGAGGGTAGGCCAAAAACAGGTGGACCAGAAGGGATTAATAACATCCTTGCAAAAACTATTGACCGTATTGATGAGCTCTTTAACTCAAATAATGCATTAACCGGTGTAACCACAGGTTTTACTGACTTAGATAAAAAAACAAATGGCCTTCAACCTTCCGATCTTATTATTATTGCTGGTCGTCCTTCCATGGGGAAAACTTCCTTTGCCATGAATTTGGTAGAAAATGCAGCATTAAGAACAGACAAAGCAGTGCTGGTCTACTCTTTAGAAATGCCTGCTGAATCATTAGCCATGAGAATGCTTTCATCGTTAGGTCATATTGAGCAAGGTAAAATTCGAACAGGACGTCTTGATGAGGATGATTGGCCACGCCTAACTTCTGCGATCAACCTACTGAATGAGCGTAAACTATTTATTGATGATACGGCGGGTATTACTCCTACCGAAATGCGCTCGAGAACTCGGCGTCTTGCAAGAGAGCATGGAGAAATAGGCCTGATTATGGTTGACTATCTTCAACTTATGCAGTTAGGTGGTGGTGCCGACAATAGAACCAATGAGATTTCTGAGATATCACGCTCACTAAAGGCCCTTGCTAAAGAGTTTAATTGCCCTGTTATTGCCTTGTCACAGCTAAATCGTTCTCTAGAAAGCCGCCCTAATAAGCGTCCTGTTAATGCGGATTTGCGTGAGTCTGGTGCGATTGAGCAAGATGCTGACGTGATTATGTTTATTTACCGAGATGAAGTTTATCATCCAGAAACAGAATACAAAGGTGTGGCAGAAATCATTATAGGTAAACAGCGTAATGGACCTATAGGTACTGTAAGATTAGCTTTTCTAGGAAAATATACTCGTTTCGAAAATCTTGCGGCGGGTATGTATGAGTTCGACGATGAATAATTAAAACAGGTAAAAACTTATGCAAATAAAATTAGCCAATCCTCGAGGTTTCTGTGCGGGAGTTGATCGAGCCATAGAGATTGTTAGCCGTGCTCTAGATCTATTTGAACCACCCATCTATGTTCGCCATGAAGTCGTTCATAATAAATTTGTCGTCGAAAACTTAAAAGCACGTGGAGCCATTTTTGTGGAAGAGCTTGATCAAGTGCCAGATGATAATATCGTTATTTTTAGTGCGCATGGTGTTTCAAGGGCTGTTAGAGAAGAAGCCGAAAATAGAGGCCTAAAAGTCTTTGATGCGACTTGTCCACTGGTTACCAAGGTTCATATGGAAGTTTTACGCTATAGTAAAAAAGGGCAGGAATGCATTCTTATTGGTCACCAAGGACATCCAGAAGTCGAAGGAACTATGGGGCAGTATGATACATCACAAGGGGGAGCAATCTATTTAGTAGAAAATGAGCAAGATGTGCAAAGTTTGAAAGTTCATAACCCAGAGCGGCTTGCTTATGTTACACAAACAACTTTATCTATGGATGATACAGGCAAAGTCATTGAAGCATTAAGGACGAAATTTCCTGCTATAAATGGCCCTAAAAAAAATGACATTTGCTATGCTACACAAAATCGCCAAGATGCTGTAAAAAAACTAGCAAAAGAATGCGATCTTGTTTTAGTTGTTGGTAGCCCTAATAGCTCAAACTCAAATCGTTTAAAAGAGTTAGCAGAAAGAATGGGGACTCAGGCTTATTTAATCGACGGTGCACAGGATTTACAACAAGTATGGTTTAAACAAAGCAATAGTATTGGAATTACTGCTGGGGCTTCTGCTCCAGAAGTGTTAGTGCAAGATGTTATCAAGCAGTTAAGAATATGGGGCGCTCAAACAATAGAGAATCTAGAAGGGCAAGTTGAAAATATAACATTTTCTATGCCGAAAGAGCTGCGAATAAAATAACTATTTGTTTGCTCTTGTGGTGTTTAGATCCTAAAGGATTTTTATCGTGTTACAGGGGAAGTTCAAGTGAAATTTTTAGAGAAATTGAAAGTTAACATAACACAAAAAAAATGGACATTGTTTACGGTATTAGCTATTTTTTGTTGTTATTTTATTATGGGTTTTCCTGTTTCTAAGGGAATACACTACATTACAGGGGTAGCTGTTCTTTTTATTCCAATAATAGTTTTTTCTAGAGTAAAGTCTATTACTATAATTTTAAGTATTATCCTGAGCATTATTATTTCACTTGAAGTTTCCTATTATATTATTTTCTCTGAGCGCCCTTCTCCTGCTATATTAACAGCAGCACAAACAGTTACAGTTGATATGGCTCTCAAAGTGACTGGGCCTATTCTAATCTTCACTATTCCTTTATTATTTGGATTTTGTACTCTTTTTATTGCAAGTGCCCGAGAAATTAGTAAAGCTTCTGTAAAGAGTTGTTTGGTCTCTCTATTTTTTTGCATATTAATTCCCGCTTCTGCTTTTCTTATGGCTTCCTATAGATATCTTCAAAATGCTGAAGTTCCAGAAGTATTAAAAACTTTTATAAGAGATAAGCCTTTAGATTTTTTGAAGGAGATTGTTTATGTACGCTATCCTTTAGTATTTGGTGACGTTGTATATGTGCTAGCAGATATATATTGGTTAAATCAAATAAAAACTATTCCTGCCCGAACGCAATTATATGAGGGAATTTCTCTTTCTAATGATCAAGACCAACCTATAGCTACAAAAATTGTTCTAATTATTGGTGAGTCTTCAGTTTATGATCATTACGAAATATATGGCTACCCTTTTAATACTACACCGCATTTGACTACTTTGTTACAACAAAAGAAAATAATGCTAATCGATGATGTTATCTCTCCAGCGGCTATAACAAGAGATTCTTTGAGATTAACTTTATCTTTTGCAACACCTTCGAATTTAGATGTTTTTTTTAAAAATAAAAATATTATTGAAATGGCGAAACAAGCAGGTTATGAAACTATTTGGTTATCTGCGACAACAGAGAAAGGATTAGCGTCCTCATATCTTGATTTGTTATCAAGGAGTAGCCAAGTGATGTTAGACTCAAGCTCTCTTCTAATAAGTAATCAACAAAAAGGTAAACCCGAAGACTTAGTATTATTACCCATATTTAGAAAATATCTAGAAAAGGGAAAAAAACAATTTATAGTACTCCATCTAGAAGGAAGTCATATTTACTATAAAGACCGCTATGATGAGGAAGATGAGCAGCTTATTACGACAAAGGATAATACTGATTATGATCGAACGATACATCATACTGATAGAGTAGTAAACAATGTTATTAGTGAGCTAATAAAGCTTGATGATAATGTGATTCTTTTTTACTTCTCTGATCATGGGGAAATTGTCAATAAGGGACATGGTCTAAAGTTTTCAACAGATAAACAATATAGAGTTCCTTTTATTTTTTATCAAAATGAGCATGATCCACTGAAGATTAAAGAGCTTATTGAGAGTTATAGAAGCAGTAATGGTTATTTTAATCTCATGAATACAAAGTACATTATTAGTAGATTTATGGGGTTTCAAGTATCTTCATCCCTTATAAAACAAGCAAGACTAGAGGGAGAAACTGTTTTTCATCCAGATCAAGAAGTGTATAAATTTATGGATATACAATCTGGTGATAAGCCAGATCGATAAGCAATATATGATAAAGTATATTGATTGTAATGAGTTTTTTAAAATAAATTAAAATTTTTGAAAAAAGGTATTGACGGGTTTTGTTGAGGGTGTATAATGCGCGTCCTCGATAGGCAGTAAGCAAAAAGATTGATTC
>CAYNAM010000041.1:0-19215 GCA_964395065.1 uncultured Ventosimonas sp. | reverse complement strand
TTCCTGTTATTAAGTCATAGTTATAGGTTCGTTGTGTTCCGGTACTCGGTACACAAGTTTTTTTGTCGGTATTGAACGGAATAAATGTATTGAACACTAAGCGATCAAAGTTTGCATATCCATCAGTAATTACTTTTTCACCTTCAGCCGAAAGCTGAATCATAAAACCGTGTGTTAAGTTTCCTACTATGGATTGGCCATCATCAGAGGCTACGGCTAGCATGTCTTCTGTGATTACAGACTGACTCTTAGCATCTTTGGGAATACGTAAAGAGTAAATTCTATCTTTTATCGCCATGTTTAAAGGATGGTTTCTAAAGCCTGATCCAATATTAACAGACAGTATATCAATGCCGTTAATTTTCGTTTCATAAACCGCAGGAGCTTGATAAAATTTACGTTCATCTTCTGCTGAGGCTCCTGATAATTTTGCAATAACGTTGCTTGTTATGCTCAGTGCATTGGTGCTGTCTGATTTTGCATTATCAACACTTAGACGCCAAACTTGTCCACCCATATCACCAAAGATGATATCGGTAATAAGTTTGTCATTACTATCATCAGTTACCAAAGCAACGGCGCTCGGAATGCTGTAGCTCATATCTCCTGTTAAGTTAGCTTTAGAGGCAGACCAGATCAAATTACCTGTTTCAGCATTGACAATATAAAGATCATTACCTTTAGAACTATTGCGAATACTTTGCGTGTCCTGTTCTTGTGGAGATTTGTCATAACCACCGCCGAAAACTAAAACAGTTTCTACTTCTCCATTTACTTTCATTTTACCTAGCATTGGTGTAGACCATGTATAGCCTAGTTTAGAAAAGTTACCTTTTCCTCCCTCGATTTGCCAAGCAAGTTTAATAGAACCTTGAGAGGAGATGTCAAGTGCATAAATATATGAACCCCCTCTACCTGATGCAATATAAGCATAAGCCTTTTCATCATTATTAATGTAGTGATCATTATTTTTGTCATGATGGTAAATCACAGGTTTGCCATCTAGACCGTAATAACGTGGTTTATTAAAAGAGACAACCTCACGGCGTTGTAATCTTTGAATAAGAGGAAGCAACTCTTCGGGCATGTATTCATAGAGTGCCTCTCCTGTATTGATATTATAGCCCCTGATAAAACCATCATTACTGGCAAGTAGTGCTACTTGGTTTAGTTGACTGCAATTAATGATATCGCTTTGGCCTAAGCCATTAGGAGTCTTACAACCGTAAGTTGCAAGAGAGATTCGTCCACGTGCCGCATCACCAATTTTTTTATCTGCAACGGTTAAAACATTAGTATCTGGGGCGTAGGTATAACCGCGGATAAAGTTTAGCAATGCATTTTTAATAATAGGATCGCTGACCCCTAAATTGATATTGGCTGTGGGATTAGCTTTTAAATCAACTTTATTGGTTTTATTTTGCAGGGTAAACATTGTACGATTGTTAGGCGTTTTAAGTTGCCCAACTACTCCGCCAGACCTTACAGTACCCCCATCCTTATCAGACCAGAAGCTGGATGCTGTGTTGTAAAAAGTTCCATCCGGACTCATCGCAGATACATTATTTTTGTCAACAAGTACAGCTCGTAATCCTTTATTATCACTGTTGACCATCGGCGTTTCTACGTATTCGATTTTAAAACGCTTCATATTCCCTGGCCAATAGTTGTAGGCGTCTGATGAATAAAGCGAGTAGAAAACCTCTGTTCGTTGTTCGTAGCGAACTTGTTCCCCTACGGTAACTGTTCCACTTGCAGATGGGCTGTCCGCCGCCCTCACATCACTGATAATTTCTTTGAATGCAGCAAGAAGCGTTTCATCACTGTTTGCTTCATAAGCTTTACCACCGCCTCCAGTGGCTATGTCGCTAAGAAACTTTTTAGCTCTAGCATCACTTCCAAGGGCAAATCCAATGGTATGTGTTCTAATAAAATTATCGCCCTCTAATGCTGGTGCTTGATCTGTCTTCGCCATCCATTCAGCAAGATCTGCTCCACACTCTTGGCCTCTAACAGGCACGCTTGCGCATTTTTTACCAATTTGGGATTGGATGTGAGTGTAGGTTCTAGCTGTCGGTTGGCCGTCAGACATTAAGATAACATGGCTGAGTTGGCAACCCTCAAGTATAGGGCTACGCAAAGAGGTGGGAGAGTGGAAACTAGGATTACTACTTATGTATTGTGCTGCTTGAAAGAGGGCTTCTACTGTTGGGGTGTTACCATTTCTAACAAAAAGATTTTTAGTTTGGTCTAAAAGTTTAGCGCGATTGTTTTCGATCTCATCAACGGTTTCGAGAACTTTAATACCTAGCGCATCTCCAGCAAAACGCATCATGCCTGCTCTGATATCTTTAGTTTCTTCTTTATTTTCTAATAATTTTGTAAGGGAGGATTTTAATACACCAATACGTGTTGATCCTTGTAATGATAGTGTCATTGATCCTGATGCATCTAGTAAAAAAATAACATTAGGATTTTCGGGTGTTAGTTTGTCATTAAAAAAAATTTCTCCATCATCAGCATGACAAAAATAAGGGGTGGTGATTATAAAAGATGAGATTGCAAGAGATATGAGCTTCTTCTTCATGGTTATCCGTTAGTATAAATTTATTTCCTATAAATCAATTTTAAAATGGATATCTTAAAATTGGGCGATTAACTCAGTTAAAAATACGCATGAATGACGTATTATATTATTAACATACTACTTTAGTGTTAAAAAATAAAGTGTCATTGCTGATTTAATCGATTGCTTGTTAGGAACAATATTATTGAAAAACAGTTAGTTTTTTTAATTAAACTTTTTAAAGGTATAACTTTTCGTGGATGAAGCTGTAATCTAAACGATAAAACAGTATATAATCGTTAATCTGTAACTTTTTTAGGCAAAGTTATCGTTTTAGCCGATGCAATACTGTAAAATAAACGATAATGACGAACGGTTATTTGGATGATTGTTCCCAGGTAATCAATGTATTAAAAATTCAAGAGAAGCGAATAATTTTATGATGCGCAGTCACTATTGCGGACAATTAAATAAAAGTTTGGATGGACAGAAAGTTACCCTTTGTGGGTGGGTGAATCGCCGTCGTGACCATGGTGGTGTAATTTTCTTTGATGTTCGTGACAGAGAGGGATTAGCTCAAGTTGTATTTGACCCTGATCGTCAAGAAACCTTCGCTAAAGCAGACCGTGTGCGCAGTGAGTATGTGGTTAAAATCACCGGAAAAGTCAGACCACGCCCTGAAGGTACGGTTAACCCTAATTTGGCTTCGGGTGAAATTGAAGTGGAAGGTATTGAGTTAGAAGTATTAAATGCTTCTGAAACACCACCGTTTGTTTTAGATGAGCACACTGAAGTGAGTGAAGAAACGCGTTTACGTTTTCGTTTCTTAGATTTACGCCGTCCTGAAATGGCTAATAAATTAAAACTACGTGCGAGCATTACATCGAGTATTCGCCGCTATTTAGACGAACATGGTTTTTTAGATATTGAACACCTATTCTTACCCGTGCCACGCCAGAAGGGGCTCGTGACTACCTTGTGCCAAGTAGAACTTACCCAGGGCATTTCTTTGCGTTACCGCAATCACCACAACTTTTTAAGCAATTGTTGATGGTGGCAGGGTTTGACCGTTATTACCAAGTAGCTAAGTGCTTTCGTGATGAAGACTTACGTGCTGATCGTCAACCAGAGTTTACTCAAATCGATATTGAAACCAGCTTTTTAGATGAAAATGACATCATGTCAATTACTGAGAACATGGTGCGTAAACTCTTTAAAGAAGTATTAAATGTTGAGTTTACTGATTTCCCACGCATGACCTATGAAGAAGCTATGCGTCGTTATGGTTCAGATAAACCAGATTTACGTAACCCTCTTGAGTTAGTCGATGTGGCTGACCAATTAAAAGATGTGGAGTTTAAAGTATTTGCGGGCCCTGCAAACGACCCGAAAGCCCGAGTGACAGCTTTACGTGTTCCTGGTGGTGCAAGTATGCCTCGTAGCCGTATAGATGAATACACCAAGTTTGTGGGTATCTACGGTGCAAAGGGTTTGGCGTACATTAAAGTTAACGAACGCGCTAAAGGCGTTGAAGGTTTACAATCTCCGATTGTTAAAAATATTCCATTAGAAAATCTAAATCACATCCTTGATCGTGTGGGTGCGGTAGATGGTGATATTGTTTTCTTCGGTGCCGATAAAGCTAAAATTGTGAGTGATGCATTAGGGGCTTTACGTATTCGTTTAGGTTCAGATTTAGATCTATTAACCTGTAAATGGGCACCCATGTGGGTGGTTGACTTCCCCGCTTTTGAGGAAAATAGCGAGGGCGGTGTGAGTGCGTTGCATCATCCGTTTACAGCGCCAAGCTGTACGCCAGAAGAGCTTAAGGCGAATCCATTGGCTGCGTTGTCACGCGCTTATGATATGGTGCTTAATGGGGTTGAGTTGGGTGGTGGGTCTATTCGTATCCATAACAAAGAAATGCAACAGGCTGTATTTGATGTGCTAGGCATTAATGAGGAAGAGCAGCAAGAAAAATTTGGCTTCTTGCTTGATGCACTAAAATACGGTGCCCCTCCACACGGTGGTTTAGCCTTTGGTTTAGATCGTTTAGTCATGTTGATGACCGACTCCAGTTCGATTCGTGAAGTAATCGCATTCCCTAAAACACAAAGTGCAGCAGATCTTATGACAGATGCGCCAGGGCTTGTGGATACAAAAGCATTACGTGAGTTACATATTCGTTTACGCGAGCAACCTAAAGCAGAAGAGTAAGCAGTAAATAATCGTTGTGGTGCAAAAAAAGTTGTACCACAATAGTATTCATCAATAGATAAAGTACGGAGTTATGTATGGCTGGACATTCCAAGTGGGCCAACATTAAGCACCGCAAAGGGCGTCAAGATGCTAAGCGCGGTAAAATATTCACTAAGGTGATTCGTGAGTTAACCGTGGCGGCTAGCCAAGGTGGTGGTATTCCTGCGGATAATCCGCGTCTACGCCTAGCTGTAGACAAAGCCCTTGCTGTAAACATGACAAGAGACACGATTGATCGTGCTATTGCTCGTGGCGCAGGCACGAATGAAGCGGCTAATGTTGAGGAGTTAACCTACGAAGGTTACGGTCCTAACGGTGTAGCCGTTTTTGTTGAGGCGATGACCGATAATCGTAACCGTACGGCGGCAGAAGTACGTCACGCATTCAGTAAGTTAGGTGGTAATTTAGGTACTGATGGTTCCGTGGCTTATCTTTTTGAGCGCAAAGGGCAAATTTCTTTTGAGCCCGGTGTTGATGAAGAAGCTTTATTGGATGTCGCATTAGAAGCGGGTGCTGACGATGTGGTGACCAATGATGACGGTTCAGTAGACGTTTTTACGACGTTCCAAGATTTTATTACTGTGAAAGAAGCATTAGTGGCAGCAGGCTATAAATCAGATAATGCTGAAATAACCATGATTGCTACCACCGAAGCGGATTTGACTGATGTAGAATCTGCCCAAAAAATTATCAAGCTCATTGATGCATTAGAAGATCTAGACGATGTTCAAAATGTGTACTCTAATGCCAATATTGCAGATGAAATTATGGAGCAGTTAGGCGACTAACGGCTTGGGTTGTAGTTTAGAGAGGTAGTGACGTGGCAATTGTTTTGGGCGTTGACCCCGGGTCACGCATTACTGGTTTTGGGGTGGTGAGAGAGAACGGTCAGAAGTGTGAGTATATTGCTTCTGGCTGTATTCGTACACCTGAAACGAATTTATCTGAAAAACTACACACTATCTTTCAAGGGCTGCAAGAAATTATTCAAACCTATCAGCCGACCACCATGGGTATAGAGCAAGTGTTTATGGCAAAAAGTGCGGACTCTGCACTTAAGCTGGGGCAAGCGCGAGGTGCTGCCATTGTAGCAGGCGCTACTCAAGGTTTAGATATTTCAGAATACAGTGCACGCCAAGTTAAAAAAACTATCACAGGTTCGGGGGCCGCGGATAAAGAGCAGGTTATGCTCATGGTGATGCATTTATTAAAACTAGAGAAACGCCCGCAAGTGGATGCTTCTGATGCGTTGGCTATCGCTTTATGCCATATCCATCATCGCCAAACCCTTATTCCTTTAGGTTTAGAAACAGCAAAGAGACGTCGTGGACGGTTAAGGCTTTCTTTATGATGCTAACCGATGTGAAAAAAGCCCCTGAGGGAATTTGCCCGTATTGCTCCAGATTGGTTCAAGCTTCCTTGTTAAAGAGACGATTGTTTCGTCGAAATCAATATTTATGTACTCATGAAGAGTGCAAAAAAATTGTATATATTTGTCTATCAACTTCTTGTGATAACTATGTGAAGTCTGAAAAAAACAGTAGTAAGTATTGTGATATTTGTTGCTCAGGCTATAGCGTTGGTAGTGGAGGTGGCGACGGTGATTCTTATTCGCCATCAGAGCAAAGAGAACACATAGGAAGTAGACATAAGACGTCAAATGATATAAGTTCTGATAATACGTTTACTGACAGTGGTGGTGATGCTGGAGGTGGTGATGGCGGCGGTGGTGACTAACTATACAAGAGGTGTCCTTTGATAGGTCGTTTGCAAGGCGTATTGGCTGAAAAGCAGCCTCCCCATTTATTAATTGATGTTAACGGTGTTGGCTATGCAGTTGAAGTGCCGATGAGCACCTATTACCAATTGCCCAATCTCAATGAAAAAGTGACATTGCATATCCATCAAGTGGTCAGAGAAGATGCTCATCTGCTTTATGGTTTTTATGAAAAGAAAGAGCGTGAATTATTTCGTGAGCTTATTCGCTTAAATGGTGTTGGACCAAAACTGGCTTTGGCATTGATGTCTACTTTGTCTGTTAATGAGATGATTGAAACAGTTCGTCAGCAAAATACGGCGGCTTTAATTAAAGTGCCTGGTGTGGGTAAGAAAACAGCCGAACGCTTACTGATTGAATTAAGAGACCGCTTCAAGGCGTGGGAGGGGGGAACTGAACCCGTTACCTCGCTTTCTGCCGAGGTCACCATGTCGAGCCCAAGTACTAGTGCAGAAATGGATGCTGTCAGTGCTTTAGTGGCTTTAGGGTATAAGCCACAAGAAGCAAGCCGCGCGGTATCAGCTGTAAAAAATAAAGATGAATTAAGCAGTGAAGAGCTTATTCGCCGAGCATTACAAGGTAAAGGCTAGTTATGATAGAAAGTGATCGTTTGTTGACAGGTAATGCTCGTGATAGAGAAGATCAACATGATCGTGCGATTCGCCCCTTAACACTGGCTGATTATATTGGTCAGAAAGTGGTGAAAGAACAAATGGAATTGTTTATTAAAGCGGCAAGAGCAAGGAAGGAAACATTAGATCATACCCTAATATTTGGCCCTCCAGGGCTAGGTAAAACAACCTTAGCTAATATTATTGCTAATGAGATGGGGGTATCTGTTAAAAGTACTTCAGGGCCTGTTCTAGAAAAAGCAGGAGATCTAGCTGCACTGTTAACTAACTTAGAACCAGGTGATGTGTTATTTGTGGATGAAATTCACCGTTTATCACCTGTAGTTGAAGAAGTGCTTTACCCTGCCATGGAAGATTATCAATTAGATATCATGATTGGGGAGGGGCCAGCGGCGCGCTCGATCAAGTTAGATTTACCCCCATTTACCTTGGTGGGTGCTACAACACGCGCGGGGATGTTGACCAATCCACTGCGAGATCGTTTTGGTATTGTGCAACGTCTTGAGTTTTATGATGTGGCCGATTTAACCGTTATTGTCACACGCTCGGCTAATATTTTAGGCATTCCTATCGAACCAGAAGGAGCGCAAGAAATTGCTAAGCGCTCCAGAGGTACACCGCGTATTGCTAATCGTATTTTACGCCGTGTTCGTGATTATGCGGAAGTCAAAGGTCAAGGCATTATTACCAAATACATGGCCGATCAAGCACTGAATATGTTGGATGTGGATGCCAGTGGTTTTGACCATTTAGACAGACGTTTATTACTCACCATTATGGATAAGTTTGACGGTGGCCCTGTAGGCTTAGATAATTTGGCGGCAGCCATTAGTGAGGAGCGTAATACCATTGAAGATGTGTTAGAACCCTATCTGATTCAACAAGGTTTTATTATGCGTACTCCGAGAGGTCGAATGGTCACACGACATGCTTATTTACATTTTGGTTTAAATATTCCTAAAAAAATGGCGGAATCCACTACCCCCGATTTATTTAATGAGTAAAATAGCGCAATAAAATAATTAGTATTGATTAGCTAGGGTATGAGTTTTTAAACAATGCAAAGTGATCATAAGAATCCAGTGTTTAGTCAGGTGTACCGTGTATATTATGAAGACACGGATGCCGGTGGCGTGATTTACCATAGTAATTATCTAAAATTTATGGAGCGTGTGCGTACTGAATGGCTGCGTAGTTTTGGCTATTCACAACATGAGTTAGCAAAAGAAGGCTTGTTATTTGTCGTGTACTCTATCGCATTGCGTTACCTAGCTCCTGGTCGTTTAGATGATGAATTAATTGTTAGCGCAACAGTTAAAGAGGCTAAAAGAGCAAGTTTTGTGTTTTTCCAACAAATTTATAAAAAAGATGCTGAAGGTAATCATAAATTGCTCTGTGAGGGGGATGTGAGGTTGTCTTTAATTGATGGTGTTCATTTTAAAACTAAACCATTGCCTGTTGGTTTTATAGATAAATTTTTAAGTTAAATAACAGTAGGAGTATTACCGTGCAGTCAGCCGTACATGACATGTCTTTATGGGGATTAATTTCCCAGGCGACTTGGGTGGTGCAGTTAATTATGCTCGCATTATTCGCAGCATCTCTAATTTCGTGGGTGATTATATTTCAACGCAGTAGAGTGATGCGCTCTGCAAAAAAAGGGCTAGATGATTTTGAAGATCAGTTTTGGTCAGGTATGGATCTTTCTAAGCTTTATCGACAAGTCACTAATGATCCTGATCCAGATTGTGGTGTTGAGCAAGTATTTAAGTCGGGCTTTAAAGAGTTTTCACGTTTAAGTCAGTTGCCCGGTATGGAGCCTGAGGCCATTACTGTAGGTACACAACGTGCTATGCGTGTAGCTATTGCGAGAGAAGAAGAAAAACTACAAAATCACTTACCTTTCTTGGCAACTGTGGGGTCTACTAGCCCTTACGTTGGTTTGTTTGGAACCGTTTGGGGGATTATGCATGCCTTTATGGGCTTGGCTAATGTGCAGCAGGCGACGCTATCAACAGTAGCTCCAGGTATTGCAGAAGCACTCATTGCAACTGCTATTGGGTTATTTGCTGCTATTCCTGCTGTGATCGGTTACAACCGATTTACAGCAAGGTCAGAAACATTACTTAATCGCTATGAAACCTTTGCTGAAGAATTCCAAGCTATTTTACATCGTAAAGTTCACACGTACAGTGAATAAAGAGGCAGGCCAAGGTGTCTAGACGTAATAAACGCAAACCTGTTGCTGAAATGAATGTAGTCCCTTACATTGATGTAATGTTGGTGCTGTTAGTGATATTTATGGTGACAGCACCTATGTTAAATCAAGGTGTTAAGGTTGATTTGCCACAGGTAGTGAGTGAACCATTACCCTCGGATACTAACCAAAAGATTTTAACCGTATCGGTTAAGGCGGATGGCAGTTATTATCTTTCTTATGGTGAGGGTGTGGATAATACAGATGCTGGCGAAAAAGCGATTTCACTTTCGGAGATGACTAATAAAGTAGGTAAAATTTTATCGGCACCGGGTAATGTAGGCAGCCAAGTGTTTGTGCGTGGCGATAAGTCTGCCAGCTATGGATTAGTCATGGGTGCAATGTCAGCGTTACAGCAAGCGGGTGTAACCAATGTGGGATTAATAACAGAGGCGCCGAATGGCTAAGCGTCTGATCTCTTCGGAGAATTATATAATCCCCGTTATTCTAGCCATGGCAGTTGAGATCCTAGTGTTAGTGGGGTTGTTTTTTAGCTGGTCGAGTACGCCTGATATTCCACCAGCAAAACCTGTGATGGTGGCGACGTTGTATGAGCTAAACTCTAAAAGCCCTGCCACAAAACAATCGACAGAAAAGTTTGCTGGAGAGTCAGAAAAAACCAAAGCAAAAACGACACAAGAAGATCAATTGGCTGCAAAGTTAGAGGCTCAAAAGAAAGTAGCCGAAGCTAAAGCAAAAGAACAAGCAGAAGCGAAAAAAGCAGCTGAGGCTAAAGCCAAAACAGAAGCAGAAGCGAAGAAAAAGGCAGAGGCTCAGGCTAAAGCCAATGAAGCAAAAAAAATAGCCGATGCCAAAGCAGAAGCAAAGAAAAAGGAGGAGGAAAAAGCGAAAGCCGAGGCCGAAGCAAAGAAAAAATCGGACGCTAAAGCCAAGGCTGAAGCAGAGGCGAAAAAGAAAGCTGATGCCAAAGCTAAAGCGGATGCAGAGGCCAAGAAAAAAGCCGAAGCAGCTCAAAAAGCAAAAGAGGCAAAAGAAGCCGCCGCACTCACTGACTTATTAGGTGATAAAGTTGAAAGAGGGGCAACCAAAGGCGATCAAGTGGGTAGCCAAGTGGTTGGTTCTTTGGATGATTTAATTAGGCAACTCGTACAGCAAAACTGGACAGAGTTGGGTAATCCTGTACCGGGTACAAAGGTGACATTGTTAATTGAAATGTTGCCTGATGGTACAATTACCAATGTTACGGTGAGTAAAAGTAGTGGCAATACGCCATTTGATAATTCAGCCGTTACAGCGGTAAGAAATGTCGGTAAAATACCAGAAGTGCGGCAATTAGATTTAAATACATTTAATCAGCTTTATCGAAAACGAGCGTTTATTTTTACAGCAAAGGGTTTATGACAGTGAAAAAATTTATTCACATAATTGTTTTGTATATGGTTGCCTTTATAAGCACTGCTTATGCGGCTGACGCCATTGTGATTGATGGCGGAAGTAATAAGGCAATCTCTATTGCGGTTGTTCCCTTTGGTGGCGACACGGCATTACCCGATATTGCCACGATTATTGGTAAGGATCTTTATAATTCAGGGATTTTTGAACCGTTGCCTCGTCAAAATATGCTCAGCACTCCTCATACTCCTACTGAGGTAGCCTTTAGAGACTGGAGTGCGGTGAATGCACAGTTTTTATTAATTGGTAATGTGACCTCTGTAGGGGGTAAGTTACAGGTTAAATATTATTTGTACAATGTGGCATCACAGCAACAAATATTAAATGGTTCTGTCTCAGGTACACCCAATAAAATTAGAGGGCTGGCTCATTATGTGGCAGATCAAGTATTTGAAAAACTAACTGCTATTAAAGGGGCTTTTTCTACTAAACTACTGTATGTGAGTGAGTCAGGTAATAACACTAACTATGCGTTAAAAATGGCAGACTATGATGGTGCAAACCCTGTGACGCTATTAACTTCGAAAGAACCTATTTTATCGCCCCGTTTCTCACCAGATAACAAGAAAGTGATGTATGTTTCTTTTGAAAGCAAGCGTCCGCGTATTTATATGCAAGATATTGCAACGGGCACACGTGAGCAACTCACTAATTATACAGGGTTAAATAGTGCGCCTGCGTGGTCGCCTGATGGTAAAACCATTGCCTTTGTTTTATCAAAAGATGGTAATCCAGAACTTTATACCATGCGTTTAGACAGTAAATTAGTACACCGTTTAACCAATAACAATGCAATTGATACAGAGCCTGTTTGGAGCAAAAATGGTAATAGTATTTACTTTACCTCTGACCGTTCAGGTGCACCACAAATTTATAAGATTAATGTGGCATCAGGTAGCACCGAGCGCATATCTACAACGGGTAATTATAATGCAAACCCTAAACTATCTTCTGATGATGGTATGTTAGTAATGGTTCATCGCCAAGATGGGTATCGTAATTTTGTAATCGCAGCGCAAAATTTAGTGACAAATCGTGTAACGATTCTATCCAATACAAATTTAGATGACTCTCCCACTATTGCTCCTAATGGAACAATGGTAATCTATGCCACGCGTCAGCAAGGTAAGGGGGCTTTGATGTTAGCTTCTATTAATGGGCGAGTTCATACTGTATTGCCTGTTGATGATGGGGATGTCCGTGAACCTTCATGGTCATCTTTTGCTCGGTAGTGTGTTTTTAAGATCAATTATTTTATTAATAGTGTTTTGGAGTGGTGGGTAGATGAAAATTTCTAAACTGGCTATTTGTGCGTTAATAATGGCTTTTGTTGTAGGGTGTAGTTCTAATAAGACGAGTGATTCGTCCAGCTCAACGGATGGTAACTCAGGATACGACTCTTCTGCTAATACAGGGACAGGTGTTGGTGTCGGTACAGGAGACGTGAGTGGCTTTAATGGCATGACTGCTGAAGAAGTTGCAGCATTGCGTGCGATCACTACTTTCTATTTTAATTATGACAGTTCTGATATCCAGCCTGATTCTATGCGTGCTTTAGATGTTCATGCGCATGATTTAATGCAAAGTGGTAAACATATTGTTTTACAAGGGAATACGGATGAGCGTGGTACACGTGAGTACAATATGGCTTTAGGTGAGCGTCGTGGTAATGCTGTTAAGAATTACTTAACGATGCAAGGTGTCTCTCCTTCACAAATTGAAGTGGTTTCGTATGGTAAAGAACGTCCTGCGGTTAGCGGACATGATGAAGCTGCATGGGCAAAAAATCGTCGTGTAGAATTGGTGTTTCAATAAAGGGTAGCCGTGTATGAAAGTGAAGATTTTGCAGTTAGCTGTATTTGCAGTATGTAGCTTACCGTTAATAACGTTAGGACAAACCGTAGGGCAGGGAAATGCTAACTCTTCTCTTTCAGGTCAGGCGCAAGTGTTTATGCAGTTGCAAGAAATGCAGAATCAAATTAATCAATTGCGTGGTACAGTAGAGGAGCAGCAGTTGCTAATCAAGCAATTGCAAAAAGAAAGTTTAGAACGTTATCAAGAGTTAGATAAGCGTTTGTTAAGTAGTCAGGTTACCAATACAGATGGGAGCAATGCAGTTGATGCGAGTGCCTCTTTGACACCTCCTAAAGATACTACAAAAACAATAGCCCCAGCTAATCCAGAGCAAGAAAAACTGTATTATGATGCTTCATTTGGCTTGATCCAGAAAAAGGATTACCCTAAAGCAGAGCAGGCATTTACGGCTTTTTTAAATAAGTTTCCTAATAGCCAGTATGCGGGTAATGCGCAGTATTGGCTAGCAGAGGTTAACTTGGCACAGGGTAAACAGCAAGAAGCTAGTACTAACTTTAATAAAGTAATTCAGCAATACCCTAGTCATAATAAAGTACCTGATGCGATGTATAAGCTGGCAACAGTGCAAAACCAATTAGGCAATAAAGTAAAGGCTAAAGAATTATTAACCCAGTTGATAGCGAAATATCCGGGTAGCTCAGCTGCTACACTGGCTAAGCGTATGTTACAAACATTAAATTGATTTTGTGGTTGTAAAACTATTTATATTAGGTAGTTTTATATTTTTTTAATGCAACGGAGTCGGATGGCCTGTTTCGCTGTTACGACCGGAGCGTATGATGAAATTACGTATTACAGAAATTTTTTACTCATTACAAGGTGAATCCCGAACCATTGGTTTGCCAACGGTTTTTATTCGTTTAACTGGCTGCCCTTTACGATGCCAGTATTGTGATACTACCTATGCATTTAAAGGTGGTGAGTTGATGACGCTAGATGCAATTATGGAAAAGGTTGCTTCGTATAATCCTCGTTATATTTGTGTAACAGGAGGAGAACCTTTAGCACAGCCAGACTGTATTTCTTTACTTGTAGAGTTATGCAATAGAGGTTATGAGGTGTCTTTGGAGACTAGTGGTGCATTGGATATATCCAAAACAGATACGCGAGTTAGTCGAGTTATTGATTTTAAAACGCCTGATTCACAAGAAATGCATCGGAACTTGTACGAAAATGTTGATTTTCTGACTAAAAATGATCAGATCAAGTTTGTAATTTGCTCAAAAAATGATTATGACTGGGCAAAAACAAAGTTAATTCAATATGATTTAACTGAGCGAGTAGGTGAAATTATTTTCTCGCCTAGTTATCAACAAGTTAAAGCTCAAGAATTAGCTGATTGGATTGTGGCTGATAATTTACCTGTACGCTTTCAGTTACAGCTACATAAAATTCTTTGGAATGATGAACCGGGTCATTAATATGTCTATTGTATCTACTAAAAAAGCAGTTATATTACTTTCAGGTGGGCTAGATTCTGCCACTGTTTTAGCGATAGCAAAAACAGAGGGGTATGCTTGTTATACCATTAGTTTCGATTATGGTCAGCGACATCGCGCCGAACTCATAGCAGCAGAGCGAGTTTCTAAAGAGTTTGGAGCCGTCTCTCATAAAGTTATTAAGTTAGGGTTAGATGAGATCGGCGGATCAGCGTTGACTGATAAAAATCTTGATGTTCCTGAAAGCCTTTCTGATGGGATTCCGATTACTTATGTTCCTGCACGTAATACGGTGTTTTTATCGTTAGCACTGGGTTTAGCTGAGGTGTTAGAAGCACAAGATATTTTTATTGGTGTTAATGCGATAGATTATTCGGGTTATCCTGACTGTCGTCCTGAGTTTATTGAAGCTTTTGAGAAAATGGCGAATCTAGCGACCAAGTTAGGTGTTGAGGGCAAGCCTTTTCATATTCAGGCACCACTACAAAACTTATCCAAAGCACAAATTATTCGAAAAGGAATTGCATGTGGAGTTGATTATGCGTTGACTGTCTCTTGCTACCAAGCCAATGACGAGGGCTATGCCTGTGGTAAATGTGATAGTTGCCGCTTAAGGGCAGAAGGTTTTAGACAAGCAGGTGTTGATGATCCTACCCGTTATCTTTAAGCGGATAGAACCAAGTTGAAATTATTATAAAAAGGAGTTCATAATTATGCAGAGTGCTTATACGGTACTCAGTTTGTTGATATTAGTTGGGATTTCACAATTAAGTTGTCGCTTGGTTCCTTTTATTCCTGTACCAATACTACAAATATGCTTAGGTACTATCGTTGCTTGGCCTGCTTTTGGATTACATGTTGAGTTTGAGCCTGAGCTTTTTTTAATGCTCTTTTTACCACCACTCTTATTTTCTGATGGATGGCATGTACCCAAGAGAGACTTATGGAAGTACCGATGGCCTATTCTTTTATTGGCTGTTGGTTTAGTTGTTTTTACGGTTGTTGCCGCTGGCTATTTTATTCACTTCTTAATTCCTGCTATTCCACTGCCTGCGGCTTTTGCTTTGGCGGCTATGCTTTCTCCGACGGATGCAGTCGCCGTGTCAGCAGTAACAAGAGGTAAGCTTCCTATACCGCTAATGCGTTTATTGCAAGGTGAATCATTAATGAATGATGCTTCGGGTCTTGTAACCTTCCAGTTTGCAATAGCCGCGGCGATTACAGGTGTTTTTTCTTTATTAGATGCCAGTGTTGCTTTCCTAGTTGTTGCATTAGGTGGTTTAGCGGTAGGTGTCGTTATGAGCTGGCTGTTAGGATTGTTACGGAGCTGGATGATTAATCGTGGTTGGGATGATCCTGCTACGCATGTCATGTTTATGCTGTTACTACCCTTTGTCGCCTATCTTGTAGCTGAACATTTGCATGTGTCAGGTATCTTGTCAGCCGTTGCCGCTGGGATGATGCAAAGTTGGGTTGACTTATTACCTAAGCAAACATCAACAAGGCTTTTAAATCGAAGTGTTTGGGGGTTGTTAGAGTTTGTGTTTAATGGCTTGATTTTTGTTCTATTGGGGCTTCAACTGCCTAGTATTATTAAGAAAGTGTTAGCTAAAACAGCGCCTGAGCAACAGCTATCAACATTCTTATCTGAGCTGTTTGTCATATTCCTGATTTTCTTTATTTTAGTTCTGCTGCGTTATCTTTGGATTCAAGCCAATTGGTTCATTATGACCAAGGTTAGAAGTTTAAGGAAAAATGCAAACTTAGAGGCACCTAAAATAAAACATGCTGCATTGTTGTTAACTTTCGGTGGGGTGCGTGGTGCGGTAACATTAGCGGGTACATTATCTATTCCTTTATTTATCAATGCTAAATTAGAAACACCTTTTCCTGAAAGGGATACAATGATCTTTATTGCAGTGGGTGTGATTTTATTATCGTTAGTTACTGCTTGTATTTTATTGCCTATACTTTTAGGTGATGTTGATGCAGAGGTGGATGTTTCGCGTAAAAAAGAATTACAAGATGCCCGCCGAAAAACGGCTGAAGCCGCTATTCATGCTTTAGAGGCAGAAGACTTGACCAGCGATGCTAAAGTCTCAGAAGATCCTGCTTTAGCAACGATGGTCGCTGAAGCAAAAGCAAGAATCATGGCTGAGTATCGGGAGCATTTAAATGCGTATGATGACTCAGAGGAAATACAAGCGCGTGTGGAAGAGAATGACAAAATAGAAAAAGCGCTTCGATTAAGAGCATTGCGTGCTCAGCGGTTGGAGTTATATTCTTTACGTAGGCATAGAGCAATTGGCGATGATACAGTTAAGAAAGTTCTGGATGAGCTAGATATACAAGAAGCTAGCTTAGGTGGTGTAACACCTTCTCATTAGTTATTTAGAAAATTGAACAGTCATTAGACATTCAGGTATTTCTGTTATGATAATGTGCTGTTCAAATAGGGCAGGAAAGGCGAATGGATCAGCAAGATTATTTTATATTATGGTCAGTGTATTTATGTGCTGCATTTGTTTTGTTGCTGGCCAGTATTTTTTTTACAGGTTTTTTATGGCGTTTTCTTAAAGAACCTATCGTTATTATTGTTGCGATTTTATTATTTTATCCTATTGTAATTGATCCTGGAAAAAGTCAATATGCTCCTGCCATTGCAGTTATGGCCGTTGATTTCTTGATGCATGTGGGGGATCACCAAGTTGCCATAGCAAATGATTTATTTTATAAGATTGAGATCGTATTGATTGTTTATTTTGTATTTGCTATTTTCATTCGATGGCCTGTTGAGACAGCTATTCGTAAATGGTGGCAGAACCGGCTTAAAAAGCAACAAGAAACAAACAATCAAAAAGATGATTTTGAACAAAACAATACGGCTCTACAAGCTAATGAAAAGCTTTAAAGGCCAATTTATTGATTCAATGGTTGGACTACTCAATATTATTCTTGTATAAATAGATAATTATATTTATATGACTACATTAGGTTATTTATGTCTCAAAAAATAGTTGCAGATATTGTTGTTGTCGGTGGCGGTGTTGCAGGGTTATGGCTTACAGCAAGGTTACATCAGCTAGGGTATACCACTTTATTGATTGAGAATAATACATTGGGTGGAGGGCAGACGGTTAAGTCACAAGGTATTATCCATGGTGGCACAAAATATGCTCTTAATGGAGTATTAACCGGCGCATCTGAAGCTATTTCAGGCATGCCAAAACGCTGGCGTGACTGTTTAGAGCGTAATGGTGAATTAGATTTAACGGGCGCGAAGGTCTTAAGTGCTCATCATTATCTATGGTCTCCAGGCGATTTGGCAGGTAACTTAATGAGTTTTTTCGCCAGTAAAGCCATTCGAGCACGTGTTAAACAGGTTAAAAAAGAACAACTACCCCAAGCTTTACAAAATGAGCATTTTAAAGGAAAGGCATATCAATTAAATGAATTAGTTTTTGATATCCCAAGTGTTGTTGCGCGCTTAGCAGAGTTGTCAGAAAATCGTATTTTACAAGCAAGTTCATTGTCATTGGTATCCGCGGCAGAAAATAAAGTTATCATCAAGGCGGATGATTTTGAAATAGAAATGCAACGCCTAGTTTTATCTGCAGGGGAAGGTAATGAGTCATTGATTCAATCATGTAACCTCTCGCAACCGGTTATGCAAAGAAGGCCTTTACACATGGTGATGGTTAAATCACCTAATATCAAACCTTTGTATGCGCATTGTTTAGGGGCAGGGGTAAAACCACGCGTTACAATAACGACACATTACCACCAAGATGGCACCCCTGTTTGGTACGTGGGAGGGGATTTAGCCGAAGCTAGTGGTGTAGCAAGATCACCCGATGAGCAAATAGCCTTCGCTAAAAAAGAGTTAGCAAAAGTTATTCCATGGATTGATTTAACAGACGCACAGTGGGCTACGTTACGCGTTAATCGCGCAGAACCCGCACAAAATAATTTAATGCGACCTGATACAGCGTTCATGACACAACATAATGCGATTACCATTGGCTGGCCTACTAAATTGGCATTAGCGCCTGATTTTGCTGATCAGTTTATTACCTATCTTAAAAAAGAGGGTATTCAACCTTTATATAATACGCCATTACCTGATATGCCTAGACCTGTTGTTGCCACAACACCTTGGGATGAAGTATTTGTATGAAAACCTCATTACATGGCTTAGCTAGGGCATTGGGATCAACAGGAATAAGTGTCTCACCTATTGGTTTGGGAACTGTCAAAATAGGTCGTGATAAAGGGGTTAAGTATCCACAGCATTTTACTATCCCTGACGATGATGCCGTGAGGAAGCTATTAGCAACGGCGCATGAGTTAGGGATTAATACGCTTGACACGGCACCCGCTTATGGTAATAGTGAGGAGCGTTTAGGTCAGTTATTAACCAATCGTAATGAGTGGATTATTGTCAGCAAAGCCGGTGAAACTTTTGCTGATGGTGTTTCTCAATTTGATTTTACAGTAGAGCATATTACGGCATCGATTGAGCGTAGTTTAAAGCGTTTAAGAACAGATTATATTGATGTATTACTGATTCATTCTGATGGTAATGACTTGCCCATCGCAAATGATTTGGTTTTATGGGAGCAATTAGAGACTTTAAAATCAAAAGGGCTCATTAGAGCTTTCGGTCTTTCTGGTAAAACAGTTGAGGGGGGGATAAGTGCATTACAAAAGAGTGATTGTGCTATGGTAACCTTTAACTTAAATGAGCAGAGCGAGAAGCCTGTTTTAACGTATGCAGAGCAGCAAAATAAAGGTATTTTTGTTAAGAAAGCCTTAGCCAGCGGACATGTGTGTAATAATGCAGAGAGATCACCATTAGAAGCAAGTTTTGATTTGGTTTTTTCTCAGCCTGCTGTGGCATCCGCAATTATTGGGACGATTAATTTAGAGCATTTAAAGCAAAATGTTGAGATTGCAGTTAATAGTTTGACACGTTAGAAAAATATTTTAAAAGGATA
>CAYNAM010000040.1:0-19745 GCA_964395065.1 uncultured Ventosimonas sp. | reverse complement strand
TCTATGGTAGTAAATCTACTGAAAGCTATGGGGTGAGTGTAGGACTGAAGTATAAATGGTAGTTAATTGAATATTGTTATAAAGATACCCTATGACCGGTATCTTTAATTAGAGAGTTTATAATCGTTATAAGTTATTATTCTGATTCTTCTATCCAAGCTGTTTGTATTGCTTCTAATACTTTTTCACCACAACGCTCCGGATCATCTGAAAAGTTAGGAAGCTCCATTACTTTCTGGCGTAAGTTCACAAAGTTTATAGTTAATGGATCAATATCAGGGAATGAATCACTGAGCTGAATAGCGATTTCTTGTACATCTGTCCATTTAAGAGTCATACTGTTTGTCCCTGTTAGTGATTTTCTGAGATTTGGTTAATAGTGTAGCGGGGGATTTCTACAATTAAATCCTCATCACCGACAAGGGCTTGGCATGAAAGGCGTGAGTCTGGTTCTAACCCCCATGCTTTATCTAACATATCATCCTCTAATTCATCAGAAGGAGGTAAGCTATCAAAACCATCACGTACGATGACATGGCAAGTTGTACAAGCACAAGACATCTCACAAGCATGATCTATTTCAATACCATTGCGCATTGCCGCTTCAATAATGGTTTCCCCTGTTTCTGCTTCTACAATAGCGCCGTCTGGGCAGTATTCTTCATTTGGTAGAAAGGTAATAGTTGGCATATAAGGTATCCTAGTGTATTAGTTGTCTATTTCGTCAAGTGTGCGGCCGCTCAGTGCTTGTCTTATTCCCGCATCCATTCGTTTAGCAGCAAAAGGATCTGTTGCTTTAGCCAGTCGTTTGGTTTGTTTTTCAATAGTGAGCAAGTTTCGAGTATTTATTGCTTGCTTTAATGCATTGATTTCACTCTCAATCACATTTATTTCTTGAGCGGTTAGTAATTGTTGACCGTCAATATTTAACGCCGTTTCTGTTATTTCGATAAGTTGGTTAGCCTCTACTAAAGCTTCCGTTAGACTACGCTGTTGTTTGTCGTTTTCTGCATGTTCGAAAGAGTCCTGTAACATGCGTGCAATTTCACCATCAGTAAGCCCGTAAGAGGGTTTCACTTGAATAGCGGCATGTGCACCACTGGTAAGCTCTTGCGCAGAAACAGCCAATAAACCATCTGCATCCACTTGGAATGTTACTCTGATTTTTGCTGCTCCGGCTACCATAGGTGGAATGCCTCGGAGGGTAAAACGGGCAAGTGAGCGGCAATCTGACACTAGTTCACGCTCTCCTTGTAGCACATGGATCATCATGGCTGTTTGGCCATCTTTATAGGTAGTAAAGTCTTGCGCGCGAGCAACAGGGATTGTGGTATTACGTGGTATCACTTTTTCCATTAATCCCCCCATAGTTTCCAGACCTAAAGAGAGTGGAATCACATCTAAGAGCAATAGTTGGTCGTCTGCACTTCGATTACCAACCAATGCATCAGCCTGAATTGCCGCACCTAGAGCAACAACCTGGTCAGGGTCTATTTCTGTGTGAGGTATCGTATTGAATAACTCACCTACTTTTTCTCTCACAAAAGGAATACGGGTAGAGCCACCAACCATAACAACGTCGGTTATTTCGGTGAGTTCCAGTTCTGTATCACGGATAGCGCGTCGGCAGGCCTTAAGTGTTCTTTCTATTAAAGGGTGGATCATTTCATTAAATTGGCTTCTTGTTAACGTCTCTTGCCAAGCTCCATATTTAATGAGTGTTTCTGCTTGTTCTGTTAAGGTCTCTTTTGCTGTGCAGGCTATCTTTAGTAATTGTTTCTGCTCGGACGGGGAAAGATTTTGAGAGAGATTCGCTTGCTTAATTATCCAATCAGCGATGTAGTGGTCAATATCATCGCCACCTAGAGAACTGTCGCCGCCTGTGGAAAGCACTTCGAATACCCCCTTGGCAAGGCGCAGTATTGAGATATCAAAGGTACCACCACCCAAATCATAAACGGCGATGACTCCTTCGGTCTTTTTATCTAATCCATAAGCAACTGCGGCAGCCGTTGGCTCATTGAGTAAACGTAATACAGTAAGTCCAGCTAGTTGGGCTGCATCTTTAGTTGCTTGGCGTTGAGCATCATCAAAGTAAGCGGGAACGGTAATAACAGCACCGACTAACTCACCGTTTAAACTTTGTTCAGCACGCTCCTTTAATGCTTTAAGTATTTCAGCTGAAACCTCAACAGGGCTTTTGGCACCTTGGATGGTTTCAATAAACGGCATGTTCGACTCACCTTGAGTAAAATGATAAGGTAGTTGATCGCCCAGTTGTTTTATATCGCTAATACCACGCCCCATTAAGCGTTTTACAGAGGAAATAGTATTTAGAGGGTCTGTCGTTGCAGCTTTTTTAGCAGAGTAACCCACCTCTTTTATATTATCGGGTAAATATCGTACGACAGAGGGGAGGAGCATATTACCATTAATATCGGTTAATGCCGTTGGTATACCACTTAGTAGGCTAGCGACTAATGAGTTTGTTGTTCCTAAATCTATACCTACCGCCAATTTTTTTTGATGGGGTTTAGGGCTTTGACCGGGTTCTGCTATTTGCAATAAAGACATGTATTTTTCTTAATTATTCAGGTTGATTATCTAGATGTTCTTCAAGTTGCTTTACAGATAACGCGAGTTTATCCATAAATTGCATACGTCTAACAAGCTGTTCTGCATGGAAATAACTTTGGTTATTTTGCCAATGCTCATTAAAGTCAGCTTCAAGGCTTGTTTGTACTTGTTTGATGCGTTTTTTAAAACTGTTTAACTGTTCACTATTGGCTTGCTCATTTAGTTCGTCAAGTTCTTCATGCCATTGCATTTGTTGCATTAAAAACTCAGGATCTTGCACTGTTGTTTCTAGAGGAATATTACCCCCTCTTAAGCTGAGCAAATAGCGCGCACGCTGTGAAGGTGTTTTTAATATTTGATAAGCCTCATTGAGGTTTGCTGATTGCTCTAAGGCTAAGCGTTTTTCACGTTCAGACGCAGCAATAAAACGGTCAGGATGTACTGCCGTTACTTTAGTACGGTAGCGCTCTGCTAATGCTTTGAGATCAATATCAAAGTGCGGTTTTAGATCCAATAAAGCGAAATAACAGGGCTTATCGCCTCTGCATTCCTCAGATATTGAAGCTTTCTCCGCACCCGCATTCACCGCGCACGTTAGGGTTGTTGAATTTAAATCCTTCATTTAGACCTTCTCGAACGAAATCTAGCTCTGTGCCATCAATGTAAATCAAACTTTTAGGGTCGACAATCACTTTTACCCCATCTTGCTCAAAAATGAGATCACTTTGATCTGTATCATCTACAAACTCCAGAACATAAGCCATTCCTGAGCAGCCTGTTGTACGAACGCCTAATCGAATGCCAATACCTTTTCCACGATTAGCAAGTGCAGTTTCAATATGTTTAGCTGCCGCTGGGGTCATTGTAATTGCCATAAGAACTCCTCACCAAAGGTTATTATGATAAGCCTTTTTTAGTTTTGTAGTCTGTAATTGCTGCTTTAATTGCATCTTCTGCTAAAACAGAGCAATGGATTTTTACAGGAGGTAATGCTAACTCTTCAGCAAGTTGTGTATTTTTAATACTACCTGCTTCTTCTAAGGTTTTACCTTTCATCCACTCAGTTGCTAATGAGCTAGAAGCGATAGCACTACCACAGCCATAGGTTTTAAACTTGGCATCTTCAATAACGCCGTCATCATTGACTTTAATTTGTAGACGCATCACGTCGCCACAAGCAGGGGCTCCCACCATGCCTGTTCCAACATTAGGATCTTCTGCATCCATTTTACCCACATTACGAGGATTTTCGTAATGATCGATAACTTTATCGCTGTATGCCATGGTTACTTCCTCAAATCAGTTAATACGGTAGAGTATTTTATAATTAGTGTGCTTGCCATTCTATTTTAGAAATATCGATACCTTCTTTATGCATGTCCCATAAAGGTGATAGTTCACGTAGTTTGTTGACTGCCTCACAAACTTTTTGAGCCGCAATATCGACTTCTTGTTCAGTTGTAAAGCGGCCAAATCCAAAACGGATAGAGCTATGGGCTAGTTCGTCATTACGTCCTAATGCTCTCAATACGTAAGAGGGTTCAAGTGATGCAGAAGTACAGGCTGAACCCGATGAAACAGCTAAATCTTTTAGTGACATCATGAGTGATTCGCCCTCAACATAATTAAAGCTAAGGTTTAGAAGGTTGGGGACGCTATTTTCAAGTGAACCATTCACATAAACTTCTTCAAGTTGATTCACTTGTTGATAGAAACGATCACGTAGTTTTGCAGCATGGTCATGATCTTTTTGCATTTCTAGTTTACCTAAATGCAATGCCTCAGCCATGCCAACAATTTGGTGTGTCGGTAGTGTGCCTGAACGCATACCACGCTCATGACCACCACCATGCATTTGTGCTTCGATTCTGACTCTTGGTTTGCGGCGTACATAAAGTGCACCTACACCTTTTGGTCCATAGATTTTATGAGCGCATAGAGACATTAGATCAACTTTGAGGTGTTCTAAATCGATAGGTAGTTTCCCGATAGATTGGGCTGCATCAACATGGAATAATATGCCTTTTGAGCGTGTAAATTCACCAATGGCCTCAATATTATTGATTGTACCTATTTCATTGTTGACGTGCATAACAGATACGAGAATAGTGTCCTCTCTTACTGCTTCTTTAATCATATCAACGGTTATTTCACCTTCTGGAGTTGGGGTTAGATAGGTGACCTCGAAGCCCTCTCTTTCCAGTTGACGCATGGTATCAAGAACAGCTTTATGCTCAATTTTTGAGGTGATTAAATGCTTTCCCTTGCTAGCGTAAAAATGGGCTACACCTTTTAATGCTAAGTTGTCAGCCTCTGTTGCTCCTGATGTCCAGACTATTTCACGAGGATCAGCACCGATCACGTCCGCTACTTGACGACGAGCATTTTCTACTGCTTCTTCTGCTTTCCAGCCAAAAATATGAGAGCGTGACGCCGGATTACCAAAGTTACCTTCCATTGTTAGGCATTCGATCATTTTTTTTGCTACTCGTGGATCAACAGGAGTCGTTGCAGAGTAGTCTAGGTAAATAGGGGAGTTCATCAGGTTATCCTCGTGGAGGTCAAAAATTTATTCAACTAAAGAACTTTCAATTTTGTTCGTTTTTAGTTTGTTGTCTATTTTTTGTCGTGCCGTTTGGTTACGAGCAACATTACGTACCTCTTGTTTGTTAACAAGATCAGCTAAGGTAATATTGGCTAAGAAATCGTGAATTTGATTACTTAGGTCTTGCCATAAAAAGTGAGTTAAACAAGTATCTCCTGCATTACAACCACTAGATCCGCCTTGGCAGCGAGTAGCGTCCACTGACTCATTGACTGCATCAATGACTTGTGCAATATCTATGAGGTCTGCATTTTGGGATAATAGGTAACCACCACCAGGCCCTCTAACACTTTTGACAAGATTATAGCGTTTTAACTTGGAAAACAATTGCTCCAAGTAAGAAAGGGAGATGCTCTGTCTTTCTGAAATATCCGCTAGAGAAACTGGGGTGTCTGTTGCATTAATAGCTAAGTCAATCATAGCTGTCACAGCATAACGCCCTTTTGTTGTTAAGCGCATTAGTTTACCTTTACATTATTTGTATCTTATGTTGATATTATGTTATTTCCTACTAATTTAGTCAACTAATACGTGTGGGCAATAATATTTCTAAACATGTAGCCTTGGATTAATTATACAGTAAGTCCCTTTTTTTTAGAAAGAATCTTCATTTTCTTGTGGTACAATTAATCTATTATAAAGATGATAACTGAGCATTATATGATTATAGGCTGATTTTAAAGGATATTTGGATGTTGAAGAAGTATATTGTTAGTTCTATTGCTTTAAGTTCTGTGTTGTTTATGATGCTGGGGGCAACTGTATTAGCAGGTGGCGTGCCGAATACTCTTGATGAAGAGCCAGTTACTCAGGCGAGTGTTACTCAACAATTAAAAGAGGGTAGTGTTGTTGCTTTTTTTAGTCGTTATTGGATACCCGTCGATGAAAAGGTGCCTGATGGATATTATCGCAAATTTATTGCGATGGAAGAGGGCGATCTTTTTCTTATTCAGGATTTTTTTACGGAAACAGGTCGTAAACAGTCAGATCCTGTATTGGTAAGCAACCAATATGAAGTAAAAAATGCAGGATTTTTGAAGACTATTAAAGGTCCTTATGTGACATGGTATCAGAATGGACAAAAGCAATCACAAGCACTATATAAGCCAACAGGTGTGTTGAATGGGGATTTCCAAACTTGGTATAGCAATGGAACACTTAAAATAAAAGGTTCTTATGTAAATGGTAAAAAATCTGGTAATTGGAGTGAGTGGTACGAAAATGGTCAGTTAAAGTTGCAGGCGATCTATGACAAAGGACAATTAAACGGTGCTTTCTCTCGTTGGTTTGAGAGCGGTCAACAGCAGGCTGTAGGTATTTATAATCGGGGATTGTTAAATGGTCTTTGGATTGTTTGGAATAGTAAAGGTGAAAAAATATCTGAAGGTGAGTATGTGGCCAGTAAGCGTGAAAACTTATGGACTTATTATACCGCAGGAAAAAAATGGGCCGAAGGTAGTTATGTGGACAATTTACAAGATGGTACCTGGACTTATTGGGATGGTGAGGGCAATAAACTAAAAAGCGTTTTTTATCAAAAGGGAATACCCGTTGGAGAAGAAATGTTTTAAGGTAGTTAATCCTCCTTGTTTTTATTGCGTAGAATAAAATAACTTGCAAGTAGGCCACCAAAACTGGCAAGAGGGAACATTGTAATAATCAATATTTTTACTTTCCAGTAGCTAAAGGGAACAAGTAAAACAAGAGCTGCCCATGGTAAGTATATTTTACATAGTTTGTCTTGTTGGACAACCTGATTAGCGAAGCTAAGGCAGATAAAGCCGCTAAAGAAAGGAATCATTAAACACGTTAGTATATTTAACCAATCAAAATAAAGCAGTAGTACAAAGAGTACTATTGCTGAGAGCGTTCCAGATAAGATTGGTAGCCAAAAGTAGCCTCTTTTAGATGATGTGCGGTTGCTCAAGGGAAAATCAAAACCCCTGTATCTGGATGCTGCTTTTTTGCCATTGTATAATCCCTTGTTGGTAATACACCTGTTTATCTAACTTACCTGTTTGTGTCCAATATTTCCAAAGCCCATCTGGTTTACCTGCATGGTAGTAGCCCTCAATCTCTTTATCCCCTGTAATGTAGTAAGTGTTGAAAGGACCATTGGCATTTCCTTGATTGATATTGACACTCATTGATTTATTGCCATTATCAAACCATAATGTTAAATCACCATCGAACATGAGATTTTTAAGGTTATAGGTTTGTAGTTCTTGAAATGTTGTAAGTTTACTAGGGTCTTTAATGGTAAGAATATCAGACTGTTTATGGTGTGTATTCTTATAAAAGTTTTGTACTTTGTAGTGTTGGTCATTGGTTATTTCAATAACTTTTCGATAGATAAATGCATTTTCTGCTACAGTTTGCCCAACACTAACGGCAGTAGTGACTTGGTTTTTAGGTATGGGTGGGGAATCGATTGTTTGATTAGAAAAAGCTAAACTATAGCTATTTAATAACAAACAGCAAAGATAGACTTTGTAAATTACCGATTTTGTCATAGTGTTCGTTTATGGGCTAGCCAGTGAATGCTATAGTATAAATCATAGAAATTGTAAATCCAATCTTAGTAAAATAATAATTTCTATCATTTAAATAGAACTCTTTTATAATAAGCAACTCTATAATGGTATATTAATTATTTATAGACAATTACTAGCGGCTATTGCATTATTACGACTTTAGCTAGTTTTTGGTAAGCTTCTATCTACGTTTGCTGTAGTAAATTTCACAAAGGTAATCATTAATGACTAAAGCCTCTGATCTTGTTGTGCAATGCCTTGAAAGCGAAGGTGTTAAATATATCTTTGGTATTCCTGGTGAAGAGAATCTTGATTTATTAGACTCTTTGTCACGCTCAAAACAAATTGAGTTGATTTTGACTCGTCATGAGCAATCTGCTGGTTTTATGGCAGCTACTTATGGGCGTTTGACGGGAAAGGTTGGTGTGTGTTTATCAACATTAGGGCCTGGAGCAACAAATCTTGTAACGGCTGGTGCCTATGCTTATTTGGGAGGCATGCCATTATTAATGATTACTGGACAAAAGCCAATTAGACATTCTAAGCAAGGTCGTTTTCAAATATTAGATGTTGTTGGCATGATGTCGCCCTTAACAAAGTTTACCCATCAGCTGGCGTCTGCCGATAATATTCCCTCAAGAATACGCGAGGCAGTACGTTTAGCAGAAGAAGAAAAGCCAGGTGCTGTTCATTTAGAGTTACCAGAAGATGTGGCTGAAGATGAAACTGAGAATACCCCCATTCCCGCTAGCTTAACACGTAGACCACTAGCGGAGGAGAAGGCAATTCGTGCCGCTGTTTCTAAAATGGAAGCGGCGAAGAGTCCTGTGTTAGTCATTGGTGCTGGTGCTAATCGTAAAATGACAGCGCGAGTTTTATACCAATTAATTGAAAAAACAGGTATTCCTTTTGTTACAACCCAGATGGGAAAAGGTGTAGTTGATGAGAGTCATCCTCGCTTTCTTGGTAATGCGGCCTTGTCATCAGGTGATTTTGTACATAAAGCCTTAGAGTCTGCAGATTTGATTATTAATGTGGGGCATGATGTTATTGAAAAGCCTCCATTTTTTATGGTGCGTGGTGGAACAGAGGTTATTCATATCAACTTCCGTTCTGCGGAAGTTGATCCTGTCTACTTCCCTCAGATTGAAGTAGTGGGTGATATTGCCAATGCTATTTGGCAAATTAAGCAAGAAATTATTGTACAGCCAACATGGGATTTTTCACGTCTATTAATGATTCGTGAAGCTAATGAGGCTTATTTGAAAGTAGGCGCGGATGATGATCGTTTTCCGATGTATCCACAACGATTGGTTGCAGACTTACGCAATATTATGCCGGCGGATGGTATTATAACATTAGATAATGGTGTTTATAAGATTTGGTTTGCTCGTAACTATAAAGCGCATATGCCAAATACGGTGTTATTAGATAACGCATTGGCTACGATGGGGGCAGGCCTTCCTTCGGCAATGGCTGCCCGCTTAGTACATCCAGATAAACCTATTGTTGCTGTTTGTGGTGATGGTGGTTTTATGATGAATAGTCAGGAGTTAGAAACGGCTGTACGTTTGGGACTCCACCTTGTTGTTATCATTTTACGTGATGATGCTTATGGTATGATTCGTTGGAAACAGTCAAATATGCATTTTGACGATTTCGGTTTAACGTATGGTAATCCTGATTTTGTGAAATATGCAGAAAGCTATGGTGCTTTTGGGCATCGTGTAAATAGTGCGGCAGAATTTGCACCATTGGTACAAAAATGCTTAAATGAACCTGGTGTTCATGTGATTGATTGTCCTGTGGATTACAGTGAGAATGATCATATTTTAAACCACAAGATTAAAGAATTGAGTGCTAAGGTTTAGATTTATACAGTAATAAAAAACCGCCTTTTGGCGGTTTTTTTATGAAAGCACTGCAATAATAAGAGAATTTTTATATAATAAGCCACTATCATATTTTAAATACAGAATAGGTCATAAGATGGGAAGAAGAAAGGGTATTATTTTAGCTGGCGGGTCAGGTACGAGATTACATCCTATAACATTAGGCGTATCAAAGCAGCTATTACCTGTTTATGATAAACCAATGATCTACTATCCGATGTCTACATTGATGTTAGCGGATATTCAAGATATCTTGATCATTTCTACGCCTACTGATTTACCTTTCTTTGAACGAATTTTTGGTGATGGCAGTGAGCTAGGATTAAATATTGAATATGCTGAGCAACCATCGCCAGATGGTTTAGCACAAGCATTTATTATTGGCGAAAAGTTTATTGGAAATGATCCTTGTTGCTTAATTTTAGGTGATAATATTTTTCATGGTGCCAACTTTTCTGTGAGTTTAAAACAGGCCAATGAAAAACAAGTAGGTGCCACTGTTTTTGGTTACCATGTCTCAGATCCTAAACGCTTCGGTGTTGTTGATTTTGATTCAACAGGTAAGGTTTTAAGTATTGAAGAAAAGCCTACAAAACCTAAGTCTAATTATGCTGTGACAGGTCTTTATTTTTATGACAACAATGTCATTGATATTGCCAAAAATATTAAACCTTCTCCTCGCGGTGAGTTGGAGATTACTGATGTAAATTGTGTTTATCTTGAACAGCAAACATTAGATGTGAAATTGTTGGGGCGTGGTTTTGCTTGGTTAGACAGCGGTACGCATGACTCTTTATTGGAGGCTAGCCAATACGTTTATACCCTTGAGAAACGTCAAGATGCTAAAATTGCTTGTTTAGAAGAGATCGCTTTTGTGAAAGGTTGGATTAGTGCAGAGCAATTAGAGAAAAAAGCGAATCAATTGTCTAAAACGCATTATGGCGAATATTTGAAAAAGCTTTTGCAAGAAGTGTAAGATATTGATCAAAAGGGAAGATAGCTTCCCTTTTATTTTGTTCAGCTAAACCACAATCTAAGTAGCCCTCTAACCGTCTTTTTATTCCAATATCTATAAGGAATTTGTTTAAGAATGCGTTTAGCTAATTCTTTATTGCGAGAGGCGCTTTTTAAGAACATCGAATTACACATTTTCATCAATACTTCTTCATAGTGTGGGCTGTCTTTAAAGCGCTCATAAGTTTTACAGCTGTTTTCAAACATGAAAGGGAGGTTTTTATAAGTGTTGGTTGGATGCTGACGATAGAGTGAGATAACGTCAGGTAATACATCCATAAAATACCCTGCACGAGTAATTGCGAGCATAATGTAAAGGTCTTCTAGCCTAATAGTAGGATCAAATCCTCCTACCTTTTGTAATGCTTCTTTTCTAAACATCAATGTGGCCGCCATGGCGCCAGGTTTTCTATCTAAAAAAACATCATTAAAATCTAAGCGTCTAAAGGGTATGTGACGGTGTTTTTGTTTTTCTTCAGGAAGAAGCTGACTGTTACTGTCGATAAGATCCATATTCCCAGCGCAAATACCGACTTCTGGCTTATCAGTAATGTATGCTACTTGTATCGCAATACGTTCAGGTAGCATGATGTCGTCGGAGCCAAAAGGAATAATGTATTCACCTTTAGCTCGATCAATGGCCTCATTGAGCGTTTTTGACAGCCCTTTGTTTTCTTGAATAAGCAAATCAAAGCCAAACTCTTTTTGTAATGTTGTTAATAGATCAACACTATTGTCAGTTGAACCGTCATCAATCACCAAAAGTTCAATATTCTGGTAGGTTTGATGGATGACACTTTTTATTGTCTCCTCAATGTACTGATCATGGTTATAGGAAGAGATAATCACAGTGACAAGAGGTAAGGTTTGAGTATTCATTTAATCATAAAGTCAGTTTGATTTTAAAGGCAAGAATTATACATGATCTAGCCATAATAAACTATTTAGCAGTAAGCTTTGTGAGTAGCCTATCTAATGCATTGGCAAAATTTTGTTTATCTTTTGCACCATAGCTCGCTTGTTGGGAGGTAATTTGACCTTGATCTCTTAACTCTGTAAATAGGTTGCGCATTGCCAGTGTTTGTGCCATGTTTTCTGGGGTAAACTCAGTTCCTTTGGGGTGGAGGACTGCAACTTGCTTTTTTATTAGGCGGTCAGCAAGAGGGATATCACTACAAATGACTAAATCATTGGGGTTGGCATGTTCGACTAAATAGTCATCGGCCGCATCCATTCCTGTGGGAACAATGATTAAAGATACCCATTGATAGATTGGTTTTATTTGAGATTGCCCTGCAACCATTGTTACTTGTAAGTTGCGTTTATGTGCAAACTTAAAAATAAGTTCTTTGGCTATTTTAGGGCAAGCGTCGGCATCGATCCAGATTTGCATACAGTTTTATCTAATAAAAGTAAGAAGTATAGCATTAAATAAAATATAAGGTGTTTTTGGTGATGAGAAAATAATTAGGGAATAACTTGAGAGGTTTGAGGGGATAAAAATAAGGACATACAATAAAACGATTGTATGCCCTCGATTCATTATTTTTTTGCTTTAGCTTGTTCAACTGCTTTAGGGAGTGATGCTTCTGGATTTGCAGTGCAAATAGCCACAACAGATGGAGTAATTGTTTCAATACCATCAACATCTAAAAAGGCATTGTCGGTATCTTTTTTCTCATTAATAACTTGTACTATGCCAACCGCTGTTGGTCTGTAAGTTTCACTTAAATCAAGAAAGTCTTGGCAAGTCCATGACTGAACTGGTTTTGTTGCTGCAGAAGGCGTTGTTGCTGCTGATACATAGCCTAAAGAAGATAATACAATTGCTGATGCCATAATAATCGCTTTTTTCATGAAGAATTCCTCTAGTAAATGTAATAGTGCTTTCAATCTTAAGCAAATACATGATTGCATGCTGATTAAGATTTTTTTATTTTTTATCATTGGCCAAATTAAAGAAATTATCCTATGGTCTAACCATACGACTTGTAACAGTATTTATTTTTTAGCCAGTTAAGAATGTTGAGTGACTAACCAGTTTATTTTTTAACCACAAGGTAATTAATTATAATAAATAGTGATAAATAAATTACAAAAATTGCTGTGTTAGATAATTTGGATCTTATGGGGATATTTATCATATTTGTTATTTTTTGTGAATGACAAAGTTTTCTTTTTGGATAATTTAAAATTTTTATCTGAATGATTTAAAATAAGAAATTTTTTTTATTGGTTGTGAATTAGACATTGGTCTATATCTCTTTTTGTTGTGATGTCTCCTAGTTAAGTGCTAAATTTAGCAGCAATAACTGGGAATTTTTTTAAAGCTTAGTGGCTTATTAATCACAACTTTTCATTGCAAATTATAATATAGCACGCTTGCTATTAGTATTTGCTTATAGTTTTATTCCAAGTCTTCTTTTAATAAATATATTGCTATGTATAAATTGGCTAAATAGCGCGGAGGAGTAAAGTGGATGTTTGACTCTGCTAACGAGACGCATTTTTATTTTGATATAGAAAATGTTGCTAATAATAAGTTGCAAGTATTGGCCTTTGATGGCATTGAAGCACTAAGTACAGAGTATGTATTTGAAGTAGCCTTAGTGAGCAATCATCTGCGTCACGATATTACAAAATTATTAGGCAAAAAAGCTTACTTATCTTTTTCACCAGATAGGAAAACGGGTATACATGGCGTTATTGTTGCAGTAAAGCGTGGTGCAATTGGCAAAGATTATAGCATATTTAAGGTTATTTTATCTTCGCGTTTTATGAATCTTCATCATCGTTTTAATCAGCGAGCATTTATTGATAAAAGCGTTCCTGAGATTATATCTATGTTATTAAATGAACATGGTCTACAACAAGGAATAGATTTTTCTTTAATGTTTAAAGAACACTATCCAAAAAGGGAGTTTTGTTGCCAATATAAAGAGTCTGATGCAGACTTTATCTATCGCCTTTGTGAAGAAGAGGGGATGAATATCTACTATCAGCATACTCAAGATTCTCACCTAATGGTGTTTAGTGATGCTAATAGTTTTTTTGGGCAGTTTAATGAGTCTTTTGATTATAGACCAGGGACAGGGAATGTTGCTGATTATCCAGTATTTAAAAAATTCTCTATTGGTTTAACGGCAACAACAACTAAAGCTAGCTTTCGCAATTATAATTTTCAAAATATGAAAATTCCTGAGGGCGTCGCCAATGGTATACAAAGTGATAAGGCTAATGGCGCTATAGAACCAAAGCTTGAGTTTTATGATTATCCTCAGCGCCACTTGAATACTGCTGGAGGAGATCATTACGCTAAACTAGAGATCGAGCGTCTAAAGGCAAATCAAGTAATTGCAGAAGCTTATACAGATGTACCTTTATTAAAAAGTGGTTATTGTTTTTCTTTATCGAATTATCCCGAGCTTGATGCGCTTGACTCATCTAATGATTGGCTTATTACCCAAGTTTATCACCAGGGTAGGCAGCCTCAGGTTTTGGAAGCGTTGGGAGGAGAGACCGCAGCCATTATAAAAGATGTTCATTATTTATTTAAATATTATAAGCATCCTATTGATGACTGTTTACAGTTTCCTTTTGAGGATTTTCAGCAGGGTTATAGAAATTGCTTAATTAGCACGCCTAAAGATGTCCCTTGTAGACCACAGCGATTACATCCTAAACCACAGGTCTTAGGTAGTCAAACAGCTATTGTTACAGGTGCAGAGGGTGAGGAAATTTTCTGTGATGAGTTTGGGCGAGTAAAAGTTTTATTTCATTGGGATAGACTAAACTCCAAAAATGAGCATTCCAGTTGTTGGATCCGTGTAGCCAGTAATTGGGCCCATGATGGTTACGGTGCTGTGGTCATTCCTCGTGTTGGTATGGAGGTTAAGGTAGACTTTCTTGAGGGAGATATTGATCAACCTATCATTTCAGGGGCTATTCATAATGGTATTAATAAATTGCCTTATGCGTTGCCTGCTAATAAAACAAAATCTGTTTTTAAAACCTCCTCATCCAAAGGTGGAGTAGGGAGTAATGAGTTTAGAGTTGAAGACAAACAAGGTAAAGAGCAAATTTTTGTGCAAGCGCAAAAAGACTATGATCAATTAACTAAAAATAACCATACAATCCAAGTCAATAATAATAGCCATTTACAGGTTAATAATGAGCACTCGGAAACAATTGTGAAGAACCGGTATATGAAAATAGAGGGCGAGGAGCATCACCTCACTGATTTAGATCGTCGTAGCCAAATATTGGCTAATGATTACACACAGATTGGATTGGCTGAACATAAAACAGTAGGTACGATTATAACAACTGAAGCAGGGCAAGAAATACATCTTAAATCAGGTGGACAAATTGTGATTGATGGAGGGTTGTCCTTAACATTAAAAGCAGGTGGGCAGCATATTGTATTGAACCCAGCTGGTATTTGGATGACCATGCCAGTGTGGACTGGCGGTGTACCTATGGAGGGAAGTCCTGCCATCCCACAGACACCATTGTTTAAATTAGATAGTGTGAGAGCTGTTACTGCACCGCCTGTCGTATTAAAGCCATTTGAAAAGATATTTTCAAAGCAAAAAAACAGTTTAATTGATAAGCCCACCTATAATTTACGTTTTCAATTAACGGATGATCATGGACATCCTTATAGTCATACACACTATATTGCTTATATGCCAGATGGTACAAGTAGAAGAGGTCGTACAGATAAAGAGGGGTATACAGAAACGTTTTATGACGATCAACCTCAGCCAGAAATAAAAATACATGCACTATTGGACGAGGGGACAGGGGTTTAATTAATGGTAGTTTATGACGAACCTACGGATAAAAAATTAACGAAAGGCATGTTAGAGGCCACACCTAATCACACTGTTGTGCAAAAAATTAGCAGGCCTAAAGAGTTAATATTGCTATTTTGGGTAGATGAGCGTAATAAGGGGAGCCTATTTTACACCGATAGGGATATGTTTAAAGCGGCAGCTGATACGCGCGCAAGAAATATAGAGAAATCACCTTGGTATATCAAAGATCTTCATAAAATATATAAGCTACCAATTTTGGCTATCCATGATATAGGTACGCGTGTTTATGAAATTATTAGTGAATATCAGGGTAAAGCAAAAATACGTGAGGTAGGTATTTTCTCTTATTGTGGCTTAGATGGTCCTATCTCTTATCATTCGATTGTTTATCCACCGGTTGACGCTAAAAATGCAGTTAATCAGATGCATATTAGCGGATGGGCTGCGATCAAATTTGATTGGATTAAAGAGGGCGCAGTGTGTGTATTGTATGGTAACCAGTCCGCTTGGTATCAGAATAGTTTTGCTGAAAAACTATCATGCCTTGATAATTTTAAGAATGTCGAGGTTTGGGGGCAAACAAACTTTGCTTATGGCTCTTTTTTTCCTGATTATAGGGTATCGAGTACGGATAGAAATGTGGGAATTGGCTGGTCATATAATCCTGTTTATTTAGTGGGAGGACTTTCTAGCGAAGGATGGTCCGCAACCTCTATTCGGCTCAAGTCAGCAGCAAGTTTAACACGCGATGAGCTAAAAGAGTTTCCTAAGGCAAAACCGATGATGTCATACAAAAATGGTAGTAAAATACGAAAAAGCCATCAAGGAGTTTTTAATGACCATCGCCCGTATATTTAAATATTTTATTATTATTTTTGTCATCATCTTCTTTTTTATACTCTTAGATAGGTTAATTTATATGTTAGTCAGTAATGATTCATCTGAACCGGAGTTCAAGATACAAGGGCATAGACCCATTTTAAAAGAAATGGTTGTTAATCTTGAATCAATTAACCCAACAGGATCACTTTATACTTGCTCAAAGGTGCAAACGATTTTATTTAAAGGCGATCGATTAAGTTTCACTAATAATGATGTTTGGTTTTATAAAATCTATTTTTCTTATGGGGAGCAAGTGGGTATCCTTGAGTTTGAAAATTTATATCGAGAAAGCGGAGGCTGGGATCGTATCAATACCATTTATGTAGTAAAGGATGACAATGGTATCCGTATTGAGTATTATCCAGTAGTTAGTGACAATCGACAAGGTCGAAAAGTAAGCGAACCTGTTGTGGGAGTAGATGATTTTTTCGCACAAAATAATATAGATAAGGCTGATCAATTGACGTATAAGGAAAAATTTTATAATTTTTTCGATCCAGATAAGCAACAATATAAGAAGGATCCGTTGGATAAAGCTTTTTTGCAGAAGATAGAACAAGAGTCATTGGAACAAAAAATGTTTTATGATTTAGAAGAAGCAGATATTCAAAAGATGAATATTCCTGAAACAGAAAAGCAAGCACTAATAAAGAATATTACAAAATATCAGTATTTACAGCCATGTAATTAGGTTTTTGATGATACTAAGAGATGGGTAAATGGTTTAATAATAATCTGTGGAGGTTTATTTAATAAGTATGATGAAGCAATGGATAGTGTGTAATGTTGTTCAAAACATTGGCTAAAAAGAAACCATTCTTTATTAATGTGAATATTTATATTGTTGGTAAAAGGGGTTGGAATTTCAAATGAGTCTGGAGGGAGATAAAAGCCAAGCCCTTCTGCTTTCATAATTGCCTCTTTTAATGTCCATAATTGAAAAAAATCAAAGCTATTGTGATGAGTTGCTCGTACGTACTCATTTTGAGTCATAACTGCTTTGTAATCATCAATATTAATATTGTGTTTTTTCTCAATATCGACTCCTATTTCTCCCTGTATCGTATAAGCACAAACTACCCAGTCATCGGCATGGGAGATATTAAAATAACCTTGCATGGTGGGTATAAAGGGCTTTTGATAGACTGTGTAACTAATAGGAGGAAGTCGGTTTAGACGATGATTTTCATGATGTTTAAGAATATAAAGCAATAACATCTTTCCTAAAAGTGAGCGGCATTTATCTTTATCGAATTTGTATTGTGTAATTTTTTTTTGATCAGCGCTATCCAATATATTTATTTGTGTGCTAATTTCTGACCATTGTGCCTCTTTGAAACTTGTGCAATAGATATAGATCATTGTTTTAGATCGGTAGTTTTTGTCATTTGGCTTAATTTGATTGATAGTATCCCTCTAAATTTAAAGATTGCCAAGACTTATAAACGATTTATTTATTTTCTATAGAAAAAATTGATATAAGCTTACTTTTAGTTAGTGCTTGCTTTCATAATAGATTAAGCAATATTATTGTCACTTTTCAAAATTTAGGTAGATAGTCTTTTATATTAATAATAATTTAGGGAGAATTGAATGGATAAAACACAGCCTTTTGTAAAAGGAGGTGATGACCATAGGCCTGTTAATTCAACATCTCGTGTCGCCTTGGCTAGCTTTATTGGTACAACGATTGAGTTTTATGATTTTTATATTTATGCCACCGCAGCAGCACTCGTTATAGGACCTGTGTTCTTTCCTGGTAGTTCTCCTTCAGCTCAAATATTACAATCTTTTGCAACCTTTGGTATTGCTTTTGTTGCTAGGCCAATTGGCGCCATGTTGTTTGGTCATTTTGGTGATCGCATTGGGCGTAAATCAACATTGGTTTTTTCTCTGATACTCATGGGTATTGCAACAATGTTAATTGGATTACTGCCTGGATATGCCACCCTAGGCTTTTGGGCGCCATTTATTCTTTGTATACTGCGATTAGCTCAAGGCCTAGGGCTTGGTGGTGAATGGGGCGGTGCCGCATTATTAGCAACAGAAAATGCTCCTAAAGACAAACGAGCATTATTTGGTATGTTCCCACAGTTAGGGCCATCAGTTGGTTTTTTAATGTCGAATGGCGTTTTTTTTGTTATTGCTTTAACGTTAACTAATGAACAGTTTTTAGCATGGGGTTGGCGTATACCTTTTATATTTAGTGCTGTATTGGTTATTATTGGCCTGTATATTCGTTTGAAACTGGTAGAAAGCCCTATTTTTACAGAGGCATTAAAGAAAAATACTCCTCCTAAAATTCCCGTTTTAGAGATGTTTAAAAGCCATTGGTCAACATTGGTATTGGGCTCATTTTCTATGGTGGGTTGTTACACGTTATTTTATATTACAACAGCTTTCTTATTGCAATATGGGACAAAGCACTTAGATATTGCTAATCAGACCTTTTTAGGATTTTTATGTATTGCGGTTGTGTTTATGGCAATTGCAACGCCTATTTCAGCGGTGTTGAGCGATACGTATGGGCGTAAACCTGTTCTGATAGTCGGGCTTATTTTAACAATTCTATCGGGTACGGTTATGGTTCCATTCATGGAGAGTGGTTCAAACTTCTTAGTTCTTACTTTTTTGTGCATTGAGCTATTTTTAATGGGTATTATTTTCGCACCCATGGGGGCATTATTACCTGAAATATTCCCCATCAGTATACGTTACACAGGCTCGTCTGCAGCCTATAGTATTGGCGGGATTCTAGGAGCTTCGATTGCTCCTATTATTGCAAATTACCTCGTCAATGAAGGGGGGCTTCTATGGGTAGGTTATTACGTATCTTTTGCCTCGGTGATTAGTTTGATTGCTATGCTCCTAATTAAAGAGACAAAAAATAGTGATTTTAGTTGTTAATTGAGTGAAACATTACTTAATTCAACCCGTCTAATGAACGATAGAGTAAGGGGATGATAAATGAGTATTTTAGATGACATTAATGTGAATTATCCGCGTGATATGATTGGTTATGGGAATGATGTTCCCAATGCTTGTTGGCCCAATAATGCACGTATTGCTGTGCAGTTCGTTCTCAATTATGAAGAGGGCTCTGAGAACAATGTATTACATGGTGATGCTGGATCCGAACGGTTTTTATCAGATATTATAGGTGCTGATAGCTTTCCAGATCGTCATCTGTCTATGGATTCTCTTTATGAATACGGTTCTCGCGTAGGATTTTGGCGTATTCATAATGAGTTTCAAAAAAGAAAATTGCCAATGACTATTTTTGGTGTAGCTATGGCTCTAGCAAGAAACCCTAAAGTAGTCGAAGCGATTAAAGAAGCAGATTATGATGTGGTCAGTCATGGTTGGCGTTGGTTGCATTATCAACAAATGAACCCTGAAATAGAGCGGCAACATGTCCAGT
>CAYNAM010000039.1:0-19964 GCA_964395065.1 uncultured Ventosimonas sp. | reverse complement strand
TCACAATAGCACTCGCGCGCTTCATGACAGGTTCCCAAACTGGGTCAGTAATATCAGAGACTAATACATCACCCGGCTGTACCTTATCCATCTCTGTAATACTTTTGACGACACGAACCACACCTGATCCAATACGTTGGCCAATTGCGCGCCCTTCGACCAATACATTACTCTTTTCTTTCATTAAATAGCGTTCGATAACACTCATGTTAGAACGACTTTTTACTGTTTCAGGCCGAGCTTGTACGATATAAAGCTTGCCATCATCACCATCTTTTGCCCATTCAATATCCATCGGGCGATCGTAATGTTTTTCAATAATCATGGCTTGTTTAGCCAACTCTGCCACTTCTGCATCCGTAATGGAAAAACGGTTACGGTCTTCAGGAATCACATCAACAGTTTTTACAGAACGCCCTGCTTTTGCTTCATCGCCATAAATCATTTTAATTGCTTTACTACCAAGATTACGGCGTAAAATTGCGGGTTTGCCTGCTTGTAAGGTGGGCTTATAAACATAAAACTCATCTGGATTAACAGCCCCTTGTACAACCGTTTCGCCCAATCCATAAGCAGAGGTTACAAAAACAACATCCCTAAAACCTGATTCTGTATCGAGTGTGAACATAACACCCGCCGCCCCTGTTTCTGAGCGAACCATACGTTGTATACCTGCGGATAAGGCTACTAATTTATGGTCGAAGCCTTGATGAACACGGTAAGCAATAGCACGGTCATTAAATAAAGAAGCAAACACTTCTTTTACCGCATAAATAACGTTATCTACACCACGAATATTTAAAAAGGTTTCCTGTTGTCCTGCAAAAGATGCATCTGGCAAATCTTCGGCCGTTGCAGAAGAACGAACTGCCACGGCAATATCATGTCCCTGCGCTAATTCAGCAAATGCTGAACGAATATCTGCATCTAAATTTGCAGGCAATTCAGCATCCATAATCCATTGTCTAATTTGATTGCCCGCTTTCGCAAGTGTATTAACATCATCAACATTGAGCGTATCAAGCACATTATAGATACGCTCATTTAAGCCACTCTTTTCAAGAAACTCTCTATATGCATCGGCTGTTGTCGCAAAACCACCCGGCACAGAAACTCCGGCATTGGCTAAGTGACTGATCATTTCACCTAAAGAGGCATTTTTGCCTCCAACTTTCTCTACGTCGTGTACACCTACTTGATTTAAAGGTATTACGTACTTAGTATGTGTTGTCAAGGCTATCTCTCCAATTCGCTGGCTGACAAAGCTTAAAAAACGACTATCTGTAAAATTGCGTTAAGGGATGTAAAACAATAATACTTCATATCAGTAAAATAATAAAAATTTTACTCATAAAAAGTATTCGTATTACTATAGCAGACAAACGCGCATTATTGTTTAAATCTAAATCACTTTTTAGGTCCGCTTTATGAAAAGAACTGTATTTTTTATCTCTGATGGAACAGGTATAACTGCTGAAGCTATAGGCCATAGCCTATTATCTCAGTTTGATGGGATTGAACTAAAGATGATTACCAAGCCTTACATCAATTCTATTGAAAAAGCACAACTTATTGTTGAACAAATTAATCAGGCCGCTGAACTTGATGGTGTAAGACCACTCGTGTTTGAGACAATTGTCAACCAAGAGGTCAGCCAATCGTTAAAAAAGAGCAATGGTTTCTTTCTTAATATCTTCTCTACATTCTTATCGTCATTGGCCACAGAGCTAAACACAAAAGCAACAGGTTCAGTAGGTAAAACCCACTCTATTTCTAACAACTATGTGGATCGTATTGATGCAATTAATTTCGCATTGGATAATGACGATGGATCACGTACACGATTTTATGACCGTGCAGATATTATTTTAGTGGGTGTATCTCGAAGTGGCAAAACACCGAGTTGTCTATATATGGCCATGCAATATGGCATAAGGGCAGCCAACTACCCTATTACAGACGAAGATTTAGAAGAAGGAAAGCTTCCTGCCCCCCTTCGAGACTATAAACATAAACTATTCGGACTAACTATTGACGTTGACCGCCTTGTATCCATTCGTAATGAACGACGCTCAAACAGCAAGTATGCAAGCTACGCACAATGTCAATTTGAAACCAAAGAAGTAGAGGCGCTGTTTAGACGAGAAAATATTCCATCGGTCAACTCAACATATTACTCTGTGGAAGAAATTGCGGCTAGAATCTTAGCCAGCCAAAATATCACACGACGTTTTTAGGAGTTTTACAATGCGCAGTCCTAGCTACCCACGAGGCGAGAAAATACAACCAACTAGAATAGAATCTACCTTGCCAAACGTATACCATCTGCGGTGGGCAATGGTTATTATTAGTCGACTATTTAAGCCGGCAAAGTGCCAACGATCAAAAATACTTGAGGCACCATCAATCGCTATTAGCAAATCGGAAGAGACAACAAAAGTGCTAATTTGCGCTGTTTTGGGACTAAATACCGCATTTCTAGTAAAGCAGACCACAAGATTAACCTAAGCAACAGTGTTAACAGCATTTGGCTTGATAAAGAAGAATGGTTAGAAACACAGAATAAACGCGCAGAAATACTTGCTTATCTAATTGGGGATGATCCTTATACTCGCATCCGTTAGTCCATACAGACGACCTAAAACCACCTGTATTTAACAGGTGGATATCTCTTTATTTTCTTGTATTAATACCCAACAAGGTATAGAGAGGGCAAAAAGAAAACGCTGCAGACCCCAACGGAATAATACCTATCCACCCCCAAATCCCAATCACCCCTGTTAATGTCAAAGCAATTAAAGCAATCCCAATAATAGCACGAATTACTCTATCTACAGTGCCTACATTTAATTTCATAACTTATCCTCTTTATGATTAAATTTATAGAAAACGAATCAAACCAAGCTTGCCAAAATACTCTCAAGCGCCTGTCTAGGATCAGCTGATTGAGTGATAGGACGACCAATCACTAAATAATCTGCGCCATCTTCAATAGCTTGTACAGGTGTTACAATACGTTGTTGATCGTCCTTACTTGAGCCTTCAGGCCTAATTCCTGGCGTTACCAATTTTAAATCAGGAAAATTTAATTTTAATGATTTTGCCTCTTGCGCAGAACTAACCAACCCATCAAGTCCAGCCTCTGCGGCCAACTGAGCAAGGCTTAATACTTGTTGCTCAGGAGACTTTGTAATACTTAACTGTTTCAAGTCATCAATACCTAAACTAGTGAGTACTGTCACACCAATTAATAGTGTCTGACTGTTAGCTTGATCCAACACATTACGACAAGCTTGCATCATTGCCATGCCGCCTACGCAATGAATATCAACCATCCAAACCCCCATTGAAGCTGCCACTTTAACAGCCATTGCAGTCGTATTAGGAATATCATGAAACTTTAAATCTAAAAAGACTTCAAAACCTAACTTTTGAAGCTCATCAACAATAATAGGGCCACAAACAGTAAAAAGCTCTTTCCCTACTTTGACACGACATTTCGTTGGGTCTAACTGCTTCGCTAAATTAAGCGCATCAGCAACGGTTGGAAAATCTAAAGCGACAATAATAGGTGAAGTACAAGGCATGTGTAGGGCGTTCCTTTAATCAGTAGGCATTAACTGAGAGATTAATAACTTAAGCATAACAAAGATTTTTCAACGTGAAAAGCTTATTGCATTTTATTAAATAGATTCCCCATAATACGACCTTTCTATAACTCACTTGAATAACTTATTATGCGCTGGAGAAATCGTCGCGAAAGCGATAACATTGAAGATCGTCGTTCAAACCAACCTATGTCATCATCAGGTATTAATTTACCCTCTGGCAAACTTGGCATAGCCACTATCATTATTGTTCTTGTAGCAGGCTATTATGGCGTAGACCTTACACCACTAATTACTGGGCAAACATCCCCCACTGCAGTACAACAACCCGTCAATAGCGCTCATGATAATGAAATGGCAAAGTTTACCAGCATTGTACTAGCCACAACAGAAGACACATGGTCCACAATATTCCAACAAATGGGAAAACGTTATCAAGAACCCAAGCTTGTACTTTACCGTGGAGCCACGCGTACAGCTTGTGGAACAGGGCAGTCAGTAATGGGACCTTTTTATTGTCCTGCCGATAGCACCGTCTATATTGATCTCTCGTTTTATGAAGAGATGAAAAATCGCTTCGGTGCTGGTGGGGATTTTGCGCAAGGCTATGTTATTGCCCATGAAGTAGGCCATCATGTTCAACATTTGCTAGGGATTACTAATAAATTGAGAAGCTTACAACAAGGCAAGAGCCAAGTAGAACAAAATAAGCTCTCTGTAAAACTTGAACTACAAGCTGATTGTTTAGCGGGTGTTTGGGGGCATTATATGAACAACGAAAAGATCCTTGACCCCAATGATTTGGAAGAAGCATTAAATGCTGCCATGGCAATTGGTGATGACCGCTTACAAAAACAAGCCCAAGGACGTGTAGTACCTGATAGTTTTACACATGGAACCTCTAAACAACGCTATACATGGTTTAAAACAGGTTTTGATAGCGGCAAAATTAGCCAGTGTAATACGTTTAATAATTAATAAAAAAAGCAAGTGCCATATTAAGTGCCACTTGCTCTTTTTTTTCTTTCCCTACAAGAGTTAACTCTTTTTAAGCGATGCCATATCAATAACAAAACGATACTTCACATCACTTTGTAGCATACGCTTATATGCATTATCAATATCTTGCATATTAATCATTTCAACATCGGCTGTGATACCATGCTTACCACAAAAATTGAGCATCTCTTGTGTTTCAGCTATGCCCCCAATCACTGAACCTGCTACTGTTTTTCTACCCAAAACCAATGCTGCACTATTAACGGTTGGCTGTAAATCACCCAAGAAACCAACCAGGACCAAAGTACCATTAATTGTCAAGGTAGTCACATAAGGATTGATATCATGCTCATAAGGCACTGTATCAATAATTAAATCAAACTCACCTCTTGCGGCTGCCATTTGTTTTGTATCAGTAGAAAGAATAATTTTGTCTGCACCTAAATCCAATGCATCTTGCTCTTTACTTGCTGAGCGTGTAAACAATGTTACTTGCGCTCCTAACCCTTTAGCAAGCTTAATAGCCATATGACCAAGCCCACCAAGCCCAACTACAGCCACTCGACTACCTTGCTTAACATTCCAATGACGCAATGGTGACCACGTTGTAATACCTGCACATAACAATGGTGCAGCACTTTTTAGATCTAAACCTTGAGGGATTTTTAATACAAACTTCTCAGAAACAACGATTTTATCTGAATAGCCGCCATAGGTAGGCATATGATCGTGACGATCAACCCCGTTATAAGTGGGTGTATTTCCTTCATCACAATACTGCTCTAACCCCTGCTTGCAAGGGTTACAATGTTGGCATGAATCAACCATACAACCAACCCCAACATAATCCCCCTCTTTAAAATGGCTAACTGATTTACCTACACTGATGACTTTTCCAATAATTTCATGCCCCGGCACAACGGGGTAAGTTGTATTCCAATCAGCATTAACATGATGTAAATCTGAATGGCAAACACCACAATAGAGAATATCAATTAAAACATCATCAGCGCGTGGTTCACGCCTCTCAAAATGGTAAGGTGTTAAAGGCGCTTTAGCTCTCTCGGCTGCATAACCCAAAACTTTAATAGTCATTGTATTCTCCTGATAGACAGTATCATGATCAATTTTTTAAAGAAGACTGTATCAAAAAACAAAATTGATGATAACTAATCTAACAAAAATCAGGCTAATTGATTAGCTTATATTTAATACTTAATGTTATAAATTATGCTCATGAATGGGAAAAGATAAAAACACTTTACTTAAGAAGATTTATAGCGTAACGGCTCCACCAGAAACTTAAAAGCCTGTAATGTTTGTCTACGATTAGGATAATATAAATAGTACCCAGAAAAATAATTACACCCATCCTTTAAAACGCTGACTAAGCGCCCTGCTACAACATAAGGTTGAACCAAGCCCTCTGGCCTAGCAATCTCTAACCGTTAAGAGGTTAAATTGAATGTAAGATATCCTGTCACATTAAATTTTTGTTTATGCACGCCTTTCCCAAACTACCACGCATAAATGCTATTATAAGCGGGCAGACGTAGATTAATACACGTCTGATTAATCAAATCATGCCGCATTAATGACGTCACCTCACAAAATGACTAAATATAAGATTAAAAATCTATAAAGACTAAACAAATTAACATTACGATTAAAGTAAATTATTCATGACTATCTGTATTTTAAGCGCATTTTATAACAAAAATCTTGTATCATACCCATAATTAACTTTTAGGTTTCTACCATGAAAAAAACAATGTTCTCTTTTAGCATTCTTACACTTTTACTAGGTTGCTCTAATACCTATATACATAAAAAACCAGAACCCGTCACCGTTAACAATGAAAAATTTATCAATCTGCCCCAAGATAAAGTATGGAATATGGCGTTTAACCAGTTATTTGATGATACATTTAAAATAGGTAATGTCGATAAAAAAAATGGCATCATCACGGCTACTTTTTCTACAGATCGCCCTACCAATTACATCGATTGTGGTGTTGTTAAAGCAAGTTATATGGATGATGAAAAAGTTACTCACAAGTATGCATATAATTATGCTGAAGCAACAGAATACAGCACAGATAGAAACAGTGAACGTTATGATGCAAAAGTAGATACCAAATTAGATACCACCATTACCTCTACCATAAAAACAATAGGGAGTGGAACCAACATTACGCTTGATGTAGATTACACACTAACACGCACTACAACACTGACAAATCATTCAACTCAAATAAAACTACCAGAAGAAAAAGAGATCATTACCTTTTCCTCAACTAAACCTTATAACAATGAAAAAATCAACTGCATCAGTATTGATGCCATAGAAAGTGGCCTATTAAATAATATTCATGCAAAAGGCCGATAATTATGATGGCCTTCAGAATTATAATAGTTTTTATGGCATGAGTACTGTAACTATAATAAAATAAACACCACTTATTTTTAAAATTAATTAATACCATACCCAACACTTTAGTAATTAATTTAATGGTGGATATCCCCTCTTTATAGCTACCATTTTACTAACAATTAATAATGCTGGTATTTAATTAAAGGTGAGATCCTGTACAGGACTATAAAATATAACTAGGAGATACCCCGGCATGTCTGCCAACTATCAAACAGTAGTGACATTTATACTGTATATTGTTTTAATGATTATTATAGGCCTTTACGCTTATCGCTCTACTAAAAACTTCGATGATTATATTTTAGGTGGCAGAAGCCTAGGTAGTTTAGTTACAGCCTTATCGGCTGGTGCATCCGACATGAGTGGTTGGTTACTCATGGGGCTACCTGGCGCTATTTATCTATCAGGCCTTTCAGAATCTTGGATTGCCATAGGTCTCATCATTGGAGCATGGTTGAACTGGTTATTAGTAGCAGGAAGGCTCAGGATTCATACCGAACACAACCATAATGCTCTCACGCTTCCAGACTATTTTACCGCACGTTTTGATGACACCAGTCGACTCCTACGTATTTTTTCTGCGCTGATCATTTTAATATTTTTTACTATCTATTGTGCATCAGGTATTGTCGCAGGTGCTCGTCTTTTTGAAACCACATTTAACTTACAACCTGTTGCTGATATGGTTCACTTATCCTCTTATACCGTTGCAATGCTTCTAGGGGCAACAGCAACCATTGTTTATGTATGTATTGGTGGGTTCTTAGCCGTAAGTTGGACAGATACTGTTCAAGCGACTCTTATGCTATTTGCGCTGCTTATTACACCACTTTTTGTTATTATTTCACTATCTGACTGGCATACCACTATACAAACTATTGACGCTGCAAGAGAAGGTCTGCAAGCCTTTAATCTCTTTGCTGTAAAAGGTGAAACATTAACCATAAAAACAATCGCTATCTTATCGTTATTGGCCTGGGGCTTAGGTTACTTTGGACAACCTCATATTCTAGTTCGCTTCATGGCTGCCGATTCTGTTAAAGCCATTCCTAATGCACGTCGTATCGGCATGATATGGATGATTCTTTGCCTTACGGGCACCATAGCCGCAGGCTTTTTTGGTATTGCCTACTTTAAAGATAACCCCAATACAATGGGGGCTATATTAGTTAATCAAAACTCAGAATATGTCTTTATTGAACTCAGCAAGGCATTATTTAACCCATGGGTTGTGGGACTAATTTTATCAGGTATTCTTGCCGCTGTTATGAGCACACTGAGCTGCCAACTTTTAGTCTGCTCTAGTGCTTTGACAGAAGATTTTTACAAACCATTTTTAAGAAAAAATGCGTCTCAAAAAGAGTTAGTTTGGGTAGGACGTATCATGGTCTTACTTATAGCACTGATTGCAATTTTCTTAGCACGCGACCCTAACTCAAAAGTATTAGGAATGGTCAGTTATGCATGGGCAGGGTTTGGAGCCGCCTTTGGTCCTGTGATATTACTATCACTCTTTTATCGTAAAATGACAAAAGAAGGTGCCTTAGCTGGCATGATCGTCGGCACAATAACGGTATTGGTTTGGAAACATTATGCATGGTTTAACCTCTATGAAATTATACCTGGTTTCATTTTCGCAACACTTGCCATCATCATAGGAAGTAAATTAAACAAACCGACGCAACACATGATAAATCGCTTTGACAAAGTAGAAAAAGAATATAAACAACTGATGTCATCATGTTAGCTAATAAAAAAAAAGGGGGGGGTATCCCCACCCTTTATAATTTTCTCTTTATCCTTTTATTAGAACTCAGTATCATATACTCTCTGAAAGTCATATAAAAACACATGCTTACCCACCTCCCCCAAATAGGCTCTTATCAATTAACAGGCTGTTTAATACTTGCTCCCATGGCAGGTGTTACAGACAGACCTCAGAGGGAGCTGTGCCGTCGTTTTGGTGCTGCACTTGCTGTTTCTGAAATGGTTACCAGTGATATAAACTTATGGAGCAGTAATAAATCCCGCCATCGTCTACTTAATCAAGAAGATTTAGAGCCAAGGTCAGTACAAATAGCTGGTACAGAGCCTAAACAAATGGCAGATGCTGCGAGAGCAAACGTTGCCCTTGGCGCACAAATCATTGATATCAACATGGGGTGCCCTGCTAAAAAAGTTTGCAACAAAGCCGCAGGTTCTGCACTGATGAAAGATGAGCAATTAGTCGAACAAATACTAAAGGCTGTTGTTGAGGCTGTTGATGTACCTGTAACCCTTAAAATGAGAACAGGTTGGTGCTCGAATAATAAAAATGCACTTGCCATTGCCCAAATAGCAGAAGCATGCGACATTAAAGCCATAACAATTCATGGTAGAACACGCGAAGACCTGTATAAAGGTTCTGCAGAATATGATACAATTGCAGAGGTTAAACAACGCGTTAATATCCCCGTTTTTGCTAATGGTGATATTAATACACCAGACAAAGCAAAGTATGTATTAAATTATACAAAAGTAGATGCTTTAATGATTGGGAGAGCGGCTCAAGGCAATCCCTGGTTATTTAGAGAAATTAATTATTTTTTAAAAACCGGTAAATACTATCCTTCGCCCTCTTTAGCTGAAAGACAGCAAATTATGTTAGAACATTTGCAGGCATTGCACGAACTGTATGGAAACGAATTAGGAGTGCGTATTGCAAGAAAACATATAGGTTGGTATTTATCGCATATTACTAATGTAGCGGCTTTTAAACAAACATTCAATCAATTAGAATCTACAATAGAACAACTCGACTATATCAAAAACATTTTCACCCAACTAGCATTTTAAACATGATTAAACATGAAGGACTTGAAGAGATGGTAATGAGTACTGTGCCAAAGACTGTACCCCTCAGTACAAACTACACAGAAGGTCAAACATTACGCAGCTGCGTTGAAAAAACACTACAAACCTATTTTGCGCACCTTGATGGGCAAATTACGACGGATCTTTATGATCTAGTTTTATCAGAAGTCGAAGCTCCCCTCTTCGCGGCTGTAATGGAATACGTAAAAGGCAACCAAAGCAAAGCTTCTGAATTATTAGGCTTAAACCGTGGAACATTGCGCAAAAAACTAAAGCAATATAATCTATTGTAAGAAATCGATAACCTTTAAACAATAATTGATGGATTGATCATGACTGACCAAACAACCCGCACCCCTGTAGGTCGTGCACTTATTAGTGTATCTGATAAAACTGGTATCGTTGAGTTTGCTAAGCAACTTAATGGGCTAGGTATTGAAATCTTATCAACTGGTGGTACGTATAAACTACTTAAAGATAATGCTATTAACGCCATAGAGGTTGCTGACTACACAAAATTTCCTGAAATGATGGATGGTCGGGTTAAAACATTACATCCTAAAATTCATGGTGGAATACTTGGACGCCGTGGAACCGATGATGCCATTATGCAACAGCATCAAATTAATCCAATTGACATGGTTGTTGTTAATCTCTACCCCTTTGCTGCAACGGTTGCAAAGGAAGATTGTAACTTACCTACCGCTATCGAAAATATAGATATTGGTGGCCCTACAATGGTGCGCAGTGCGGCTAAAAACCATAAAGACGTTGCCATTATCGTTAATCATCAGGATTATAGCGATATCATTCATCAACTCAAACAAGGTGGATTAACTTACGCACAGCGCTTTGGTTTAGCCCTTAAAGCCTTTGAACACACCGCGGCTTATGATGGCATGATTGCAAACTACCTTGGTACAATCGACCAAACCACAGACAGCCTCAGCACTAAAAACCGTAACGATTTCCCACAAACCTTTAATAGCCAATTTGTTAAAGCGCAAGACATGCGTTATGGTGAAAACCCTCACCAAAAAGCGGCCTTTTATGTTGAATCAAATCCTTCTGAGGCGAGTATCGCCACAGCCAAACAAATACAAGGCAAAGAGCTTTCTTACAATAATGTAGCTGATACTGATGCAGCTCTTGAGTGCGTAAAAAGCTTTACTAAACCAGCTTGCGTTATTGTTAAACATGCCAACCCTTGTGGTGTTTCAGTTGTACCAGAGCAAGATGGCGGCATTCAAAAAGCCTATGATCTTGCTTTTGCGACTGACTCAGAATCTGCATTTGGTGGCATTATTGCCTTCAACCGTGAGCTTGACGCTAAAACCGCGCAAGCTATCATTGACCGTCAATTTGTTGAGGTGATTATTGCACCGAAAGTGAGTGAAGAAGCAAAGGCCATTGTAGCCGCAAAAGCTAATATCCGCTTATTAGAATCTGGCCAATGGCCTGAAAAACGCCCAGATGCTTGGGACTATAAACGTGTTAACGGTGGGCTTTTAGTGCAAAGCCGTGACAATGGCATGATTAGCATTGATGATTTAAAAGTAGTCACCAAACGCGCCCCAACAGAAAAAGAAATTCATGACCTTATTTTTGCTTGGAAAGTGGCTAAATTTGTTAAATCAAATGCTATTGTTTACGCAAAAAATCGTCAAACCATTGGTGTTGGCGCAGGACAAATGAGCCGTGTTAACTCTGCTCGTATTGCTGCTATTAAAGCAGAACAAGCAGGGCTTGAAGTTAAAGGCGCCGTAATGGCCAGTGATGCATTCTTCCCTTTCCGTGATGGCATTGATAATGCTGCCAAAGTAGGTATTGCCGCTGTCATTCAACCCGGTGGATCAATGCGCGACCAAGAAGTAATTGATGCCGCTGATGAAGCCGGTATCGCCATGGTATTTACAGGCATGCGCCACTTCCGCCACTAATCAGGAGTTACAACATGAATGTATTAATTATTGGCAGTGGTGGCCGTGAACATGCCTTAGCATGGAAAGTTGCCCAAGACCAACAAGTACAAAAAGTATTTGTCGCCCCCGGCAATGCAGGAACAGCCACCGAGGCAAAATGTGAAAATATAGCTATTGACGTATTAGACCTTGAAAGGCTAGCTGACTTTGCTGAGAAAAACGTTGACTTAACCATTGTTGGCCCAGAAGCCCCTCTTGTTAAAGGAGTGGTTAATTTATTTAGAAAACGCGGTTTAAAATGCTTTGGCCCTACAGCTGAAGCAGCTCAACTAGAAGGTTCAAAAGCTTTTACTAAAGACTTTTTAGCTCGCCACCAGATTCCAACAGCCGACTATCAAAACTTTACAGAAGTTGAGCCCGCCCTTGCCTATTTAAAAGAAAAAGGGGCTCCCATTGTTATTAAGGCAGATGGACTGGCAGCGGGTAAAGGCGTCATCGTCGCCATGACATTGGAAGAAGCCGAAGAGGCTGTTAAAGATATGCTTTCAGGCAATGCTTTTGGTGATGCGGGTGCACGCGTTGTTATTGAAGAGTTTTTAGATGGCGAAGAAGCCAGCTTCATCGTCATGGTTGATGGGGAGAACGTTCTCCCTATGGCAACAAGCCAAGACCACAAACGTGTGGGCGATGCAGACACAGGGCCTAATACCGGCGGCATGGGCGCTTACTCCCCTGCACCGGTTGTTACGCCAGAAGTTCATCAGCGTGTAATGAATGAAGTTATTTATCCAACCGTCCAAGGGATGGCTAAAGAAGGTAATGTTTATACTGGTTTTTTATACGCAGGACTTATGATTGACAAATCAGGAGCACCTAAAGTCATAGAGTTTAATTGTCGCTTTGGTGATCCAGAAACACAACCTATCATGCTCCGTTTACAAACTAGTTTAGTTGATCTTGTTGAGGCTGCACTTGCTAAAAATCTCAATAAAACAACAGCCGACTGGGATGACCGTTGTAGTTTAGGGGTTGTGTTAGCAGCACAAGGCTATCCTGCTGACTACCCTAAAGGTGATGAAATTTCAGGCTTAGACAAAGCAATAGCTGATAATGGAAAAGTTTTCCATGCAGGGAGCACTTTAAAAGACGGGAAAGTAGTTACTCATGGCGGTCGAGTACTGTGTGCAACGGCACTGGGCAACACTGTATTAGAGGCTCAAAAGAATGCGTATGCATTAGCAGAAAAAATTCACTGGAAAGGCTGTTTTTATCGCCATGATATTGGTTATCGTGCTATAGAAAGAGAATCATTATAGTTATCTGATTAAGGAATCAATATGGAAAATCAACCCATTAAATCAAATACGGAAAAATTCTGCTCTTCTTGTGGAGCAATTATCAATGAAAAAGCTGAGATATGTCCTAAATGCGGTGTCCGTCAGCATTACCCCCAAAGCAATAAAGGAAAAAGCCGTATCGCCGCTGCCTTACTTGCTTTCTTTCTAGGTGGTATTGGTGTTCATAGATTTTATTTAGGACAAGTCGGATTAGGATTTCTTTACCTTCTTTTCTGTTGGACTTTTATTCCTTCACTGGTTGCACTCATCGACTTTATTATTTTCTTATGCATGAGTGATGATACATTTGACGCAAAATATAATAGATAAAACTAAACAGGTAGCTTTATAGCTACCTGTTTATTCAATTGTATTCTCTAACCTTTATTTTCATTTACTTTCTTATCTTCTAACTCTTTTTGTTTTTCTTTATCTTGAACAAAATATAAGTCTTGTGTTGTTTTACCTTGAGAATCTTTTTTCTCTAACCATTCTGCAAAAAATATGCTTTCAATATCTCCCTGAAAGCCCTTTTCTTTAAGTTTCTGATCTAACCATGATTGATCATGGTTTAATACTTTAAGCGCTTCCTCATCAACTTTTCCATCACGTACTAAAACAGCAGATGTTTTATTCTCATCCTTCCTAATAATAGAAACCTGATTATTAGCTTCAACTTGCGCATAGTGTACTTCTTGCAATGAAACCCCTTTCATTTGTAAGGCTGTCATAAAGTTATTAATGTCTAGACGTGCTTCTTTAAACGCCTCTAGTTGAAATTTTCCATCAACAATAACAGGTGTCACCTTTCCTACAATAATATGCTGTAAAGAAGTAGAATGCTTACGTAATAAGTTCACGAAAATAATAATTAACTCCCAAATAATTAAAACTAAAATGAACTTAAAAACTGTAATATCTTTGTTGTATATAACACCACCGATAATGCCACCAAGAACGAAGTTACCAATAAGATCTAAAGGGGTCATCAAGCTTAATTGCCCTTTTCCTGTCGTTCTTAACACAATTAAGAAAGCACAAATACCTATAATTAACTTTATTGTAATATCAAGATAAATATAGAATTGATCTAACATGAGGCGCTACCCCTTCGGCAATAGTAGTTTTGATAGTAAATAGCTACCTATACTCCACATTTAATTTAATCTTTTTAGTTGATCATCGAATACAATCAAATTAGATAACTGATCATGAAAAGCCGCTACAGCATTTTCTAAGCGTTGCCAGTGACTATCATTGATAACTTGTGCCGCTTTATAAGCAATAATTGCATTGCTATACCCCAAACAAACAGGTGTAGCGACAAAGTCAGGATGATATTCACTATCGGACTGAGCAAATAAACAAACTCCTGCAATATGATCACCCTCTTTAAAATCACCAGCTAAACGGTTAAAGGTAATCGTTTTTAACGCCCAATGCTCAGGCTGCCCCTCTCTTTTCATTAAAGGCGCTAAAAAAGTCACTTCATAAGAATCCTTATTTACCTGAGTAATCACCCCAGGAATAAGAGCACCCAAATTAAATGCCATTGAACTTAAAAAATTACTAACAATATTATTAACTTGTGAACCAATCGTGCTAATAAGAACACCAATAATACCAACAATTAAAGGAGTCCAAATCCATTGAATACTAAATAACCATGCCGCTAAACCAATCAATACCAAACCAACCAGCTTTAGCGCCCACCCTAATAGCTTGGGTCTAGTAGTGCCTTTTTGTTTTATAGAAAAACGTTTGAGTCTTGCTTGGTCAAGTAAATTTGATGCGATATTTAACTTACCATTACTACAGAGCATTAGTCTTTCTGCTCCACTTGATTTACCTATTTTATGAATACCACAAAACTCTTTATCAAGTTGATACTCAACTTCCTCCGCTTTATCTTTTTGATCATTTAAAAGATAAAGCATCATTTGGTACTCTAGCACTTTAGCAACAATAACTTGTTCATCTACCTCAACTACACTATGGTATTTATCTAGAAATACTTGTAACTGGTTCAACAATGCCTCTGTTTGCTGTTGATCTTTTGTTTTTTCAACATGAGCAAACTGCTTTTCAAGCCAAATAAAAGTATCTCTCATGATATCGCCTATCCTCTCTAATAAAACTGCTTACCATGTAATACAGTATTTTTTATATACTTAACGCTCTAAATACTTTAATTTGTCTTTCACGCCATCCCACTCAGTGGCATCGGGTAACGAGTCTTTCTTTTCTGTTATATTTGGCCATGTCATCGATAACTCAGCATTAATCTCAATAAATGGTATCATATCCTCAGCCAACTCATCCTCAGAGAAAATTGCTTTCGCAGGACACTCAGGCTCACAAAGAGCACAGTCGATACATTCATCAGGGTTAATGACTAAAAAATTAGGCCCCTCATAAAAACAATCAACGGGACAAACTTCAACACAATCAGTATATTTACATTTAATACAATTGTCTGTGACAACAAAGGTCATTTATCTTTCTCCTCAGGCATATAGGCTATTGATACAATTTTAACAGTTTAAAAAATAAATAGTTTAAGTTAGTCTGTATTATTTTGTTATATCGATATAATAATCTTTTTTATTATAACATTTTCATAGTATAAAATAGACTTTAGCAGACCGCTATAAAAAGAAAATTCTTTATAAACGCTTTTCTATTTTTAAATCGCCTAACTACTTATAGTTTAAGATAACTCAAAGATTTCTCTCAAGTCATCCCTAGCTATTTAATCTTTTTTTGCCATGCATAAAGCAGTTCTAAAGCTTTAAAAGGTGTTAACTCATTTAGGTTAACATTGGCTAGCTCATCAATCACTGGATGTGTTGATTGTGCAAATAAATCCCTTTGCTGGGGAATAGACTCACTTTTTATTTGCTTATGACTCAGTGTATTCGTATCAACAGTGGTTGTTTCTAGCACAGACAAATGCGCTTTTGCCCGCTCAATCACTTCTTTCGGGACACCTGCCAACTTAGCAACCGCCAAACCATAACTTTGGCTAGCAGGGCCTGCTATCACATGGTGTAAAAAAACAATCGTGTCATTATACTCTGCGGCCTTAAGGTGCACATTGGCAATCGTTGGCAAACTTTCTGGCAAAGTGGTCAATTCAAAATAATGGGTTGCAAACAAGGTAAAGGCTTTAAGCTTGGCTAAATACTCAGCCGCCGCCCACGCAAGGGATAAACCATCAAAAGTACTCGTTCCTCTACCCACCTCATCCATTAACACAAGGCTGTGTTCAGTGGCATTGTGTAGAATATTAGCCGTTTCTGTCATCTCAACCATAAAGGTAGATCGCCCGCCCGCCAAATCATCGCTTGAGCCGATACGGGTAAAGATTCTGTCTACCAAGGATAACTGGCAACATTTTGCAGGCACATAACTGCCTATGTGCGCTAACAACACAATAAGCGCTGTTTGACGCATATAGGTGGATTTACCCCCCATGTTAGGGCCGGTAATGATTAGCATGCGTGTTTGATCATTCAAGGCTAAATCATTAGCCACAAAAGGCTTTTCTAGCACTTGCTCTACCACAAGATGGCGACCTTGCTCAATATTAACACCTACTTGCTCAACAAACTCAGGGGCTACTAAATTAAGATTTAAAGCACGTTCTGCTAGATTACACAACACATCGAGTTTTGCCACTGCTTCGGCGGTTTTTTGTAAAGGTTGTAGTTGTAAAATTAATAACTCTATTAGCTCATCATACAGTGCTTTTTCTCTAGCCAACGCACGGCTTTTAGCTGATAATGCTTTGTCTTCAAACTCTTTAAGCTCGGGAGTAATATAGCGCTCAGCCCCTTTTAGGGTTTGGCGACGAATATAATCGGCAGGAATTTCTGCATTACCCGCTTGTACTTTAGAGATTTCAATATAGTAGCCATGCACACGGTTATAGCCTACTTTTAAGGTAGCAATCCCCGTTCTTTCTTTCTCGCGCGTTTCAAGATCCATTAAATATTGGCCAGCATTTTCACTGATATTACGCAGCTCATCTAACTCTTGATCATAACCTTCCGCCAATACACCACCATCACGAATCACCACGGGAGGGTTTTCAATAATAGCCTTTTGCAAAGTAGCGGATAGCTCTGGATATTCCGTAATGTATTCGGCTAACTTTTGCAGCTTAGGGTCATCAATACGTTTAAGCTCCCCTTGCACGGCGGGTAAAATAATCAAAGAGTCACGTAGCTTGGCTAAATCTCGTGGTCTTGCATTACGCAACCCTATTCGCGCCAAAATACGCTCGACATCGCCAATCTCTTTTAATAATGGCTGTATGGGTTCAAAGCAATAGTTATTTAATAAACTGGCGATAGCCGATTGACGGCTACGAATAATATTCACTTGGCGCAACGGTTTATTTAGCCAACGCCCGAATAAACGACTACCCATAGTTGTTTGGCAGCGATCTAATACCGATAATAGCGTATTATCTAAACCACCATTGAGATTGGTATCAATCTCTAAATTACGACGGCTAGCGCTGTCTAAAATAACGGTATCTTCAATACGCTCGTGGTGTAGCCCTTGAATATGAGGCAATGCTGTGCGCTGGGTTTCTTTGGCATAAATAAGCAAACACCCTGCCGCACCGACGGCTAAGGTTAAATCTTGACAACCAAAACCGGCTAAATCTTGGGTTGCAAACTGTTCACACAAGCCTTTGAGTGCTGTATCACGGTCAAAATCCCATATCGGTCTACGGTGAGCCCCCTTGCGCTTTTCAAGTGGTAAGCCCATCGGCCAATCATCAGGGTATAAAAGTTCAGCGGGATTTAAGCGATCCAACTCAGCCAATAAGCTTTCCCAGCCTTTTAACTCTTGCACACTAAAACGACCACTGGCAATATCCAATACCGCCAGTCCAAAACAACGCTCATCCCCCAACACAGCAACCAGTAAATTATCGCGACGATCTTCTAATAAAGCCTCATCGGTGACAGTACCGGGCGTAATAATACGGACTACTTTACGCTCAACAGGCCCTTTACTGGTGGCAGGATCACCCACCTGTTCGCAAATCACAATGGATTCACCCAACTTAACCAGCTTTGCTAAATAGCCTTCAACCGAATGAAAAGGAACGCCCGCCATAGGGATAGGATTGCCTGCTGATTGGCCTCGAGCTGTGAGGGTAATATCCAATAGCTTAGCGGCCCTTTTAGCATCTTCATAGAATAACTCATAAAAATCGCCCATGCGATAAAACAACAACTGGTTAGGATAATCTTGTTTTATGCCTAAATATTGCTGCATCATCGGGGTATGAGAAGAAAGGTTAGTTTTTTCCATAGCTCTATTCTATTATTCGTCATCATCGCTTGTTAATGTACTATTATGCCTGAGCATAAAAAATAATAACACCTATAAACTATCCATCAAGGGAGGTTATTTGTTATGCTTATAAGCTATAATTTTTAATGAGCCTTTCGTAATGACATTATCTACCCTACGCCTTAATGCCAACGCTGACCGCCGTATTCGTGCAGGTCACCTATGGATTTACAGCAATGAAGTTAATAACAAAATCACCCCACTACAAGGTTTTATCAGTGGTGAGCAAGCGATTTTAGAAACCTCAGCAGGTAAACCATTAGGCATTGTTGTACTTAGCCCTAACAATCTGATTTGTGCACGCATCATCTCAAGAAACACCGAGCACACACTGGGTAAATCACTGCTCGTTCACCGACTACAAGTAGCCCTTTCACTGCGCGAAAAAATATTTAACAAACCTTTTTATCGCTTAGTGTACGGTGATTCTGACCTACTCCCAGGATTAATTGTCGATCGTTTCGGTGATGTTTTAGTTGCTCAATTAAACTCCTCGGCCATGGAGCACCATAAAGAAGATATCCAAGCAGCCCTTATACAAGTACTCAACCCTAAGGGTATTCTTTGGAAAAATGACAGTTCTGCTCGTAACGCAGAAGCACTCACCAGTTACGTAGAAGTAGCCTATGGTGATGTACCTGATTGGGTTAAATTAGAAGAAAATGGCGTTACCTTTGAAGCCCCCATTATGGAAGGCCAAAAAACAGGTTGGTTTTATGATCACCGCTTTAATCGCGCCCATTTAATGCCCTACGTAAAAGGCAAACGTGTTCTTGATTTATTCAGCTATATTGGTGGATGGGGGATTCAAGCCGCCGTTAATGATGCGGCAGAAGTCACATGCATTGATTCCTCACACTTTGCTTTAGATGGCGTAGAGCGTAATGCCTCCCTCAATAACGTAGCTGATAAACTGACCTGTATAGAAGGTGATGTATTTGAGGCAATGAAAGAACTAAAAGCCAATAATGAAAAGTTTGATGTGATTGTGGCTGACCCACCTGCGTTTATCAAACGCAAAAAAGACTTCAAAAATGGCCAAGCGGCTTACCACCGCCTTAATGAATTAGCTGTTCGCTTATTAGAAAAAGATGGTTTACTCGTCAGCGCCTCCTGCTCAATGCATTTAGCTGAAGAAACTCTAGTGGATATTCTTCAAGGTGCAGCACGCCATAACGATCGGTTCATTCAAATCATTGAGCGCGGCGGACAAGGGCCAGATCATCCTGTTCATCCTGCCATTGTAGAAACACGTTACATTAAATCATTATTGTGTCGTGTATTACCTAATTAAGCTAATACACTGAAAAGGCTAAAATAAAATTTAGCCTTTTTAGTGCTTAAAGCTGTCTACTCCTAATTTTTTCAATCTTACTATTCCATTTATGAAACAATCTTCTCCATTTATCCCCCTTACTCTTTCATAAAAAATATT